>NZ_JBHURI010000017.1:0-63391 GCF_042673425.1 Agromyces sp. NPDC056965
ATCCGGCCCACGACGCACGCACGACAAGGAGCGACATGACCACGACCACCGCGAACGGAGCGAGCGCACGCGTGCGCCGGTGGCGCACGCCATGGCTCTTCCTCACCCCGTTCCTCGTGCTCTTCGTCGCGATGTACCTGGCTCCGATCGCGTTCGCGTTCATCCAGAGCCTCTTCACCCTGCAGCGCGACGGGCTCGGCCTGACCGCGCCGACGCTCACCTTCGATCCGTTCGCGAACTACGCGCGGGTCTTCACCGACGACGAGTTCATCGCCTCCCTCGGCCGGGTGCTGCTCTTCGGCGTCGTGCAGGTTCCCGTCATGCTGGGCCTTGCACTCTTCATCGCCCTGCTCATCGACTCGAAGTCGGCTCGCGGTCGCGGCTTCTTCCGCCTCGGCAGCTTCCTGCCGTTCGCGGTGCCCGGTGTCGTGGCCGCGGTGATGTGGTCGTTCCTCTACTCGCCCGTCACGAGCCCGATCAACGGGTTCCTCGAGGCGACGTTCGGGTTCAGCATCCCGTTCTTCAGCGACGCGCTCGCCCTCTGGTCGGTCGCGAACGTCGTCACCTGGTGCTGGACCGGCTACAACATGCTCATCATCTACTCGGCCCTGCAGACCATCCCCGCCGAGACCCTCGAAGCGGCGAAGATCGACGGCGCCTCGTCGTGGCGCACCGCCTGGAGCATCAAGATCCCGATGGTGCGGCCCGCCCTCATCCTCACGACGGTCTTCTCGATCATCGGCTCCGCGCAACTCTTCAACGAGCCCACCGTGCTGAAGTCCATCTCGGGCGGCGCGATCACCTCGACGTACACGCCGTTGATGGCGGCGCAGGCCCAGGTCGCGGCGCAGAACTACCCCTATGCCGCCGCGGAGTCCGTCGTGCTCGCCGTGCTCGTCGGCGTGACGTCCTTCGTCTTCTTCAAGATCACCGGAAGGGGAGATCGTTGACCCCGACCCTCGCCTCAGCGACCCGCCCCCGCGGCCAGCGCGACACCTCGCCCGCCAGCCGCACCGGCGTCATGGCCGTGCTGCTCCTCGCGGCGTTCTATTTCCTCATGCCGATCTGGTGGCTCATCGTCGCCGCCACGAAGCCCGCCGGCCACCAGTTCAGCGGCAGCGGCCTCTGGTTCGACGGATTCGGCCTCTTCGAGAACATCGCCCTCGTCTTCGACGTGAACGACGGCATCTTCGGCAAGTGGATGCTGAACAGCATCTTCTACTCGGGCACCGCCGCCCTCGTCGGCACCGTCATCTCGGCCATGGCCGGGTACGCGATCGCGAAGTACGCCTTCCGGGGGCGCGGCCTCGTGTTCGGGGTCATCCTCGCCGCGGTGCTGATCCCGAAGGTCATGTTCACGCTGCCCCTCTTCCTCATGTTCAACCAGATCGGGCTGCTGAACACCCCCCTCGCGATGCTGCTGCCCTCGATCGTCAGCCCGTTCGGCGTCTACCTCGCGAGCGTGTTCGCGGCGCAGTCGGTGCCCGACGAGCTCATCGAGGCCGGTCGCCTCGACGGGGCGGGCGAGTTCCGCATCTTCCGCTCGGTCTCGATGCGCATCATGACTCCGGCGCTCGTCACGATCTTCCTGTTCCAGTTCGTCGAGGTCTGGAACAACTACCTCCTGCCGGCGATGGTGCTGAACGACAGCTCACTGCAGCCCGTCGTCGTCGGGCTCGTCGGCTGGTCGGCCTCGAACGGCAACGTGCCCGCGGGCACCGTCGTCGTCGGAGCCTTCCTCTCGATCATCCCGCTCGTCATCGCCTTCCTCTCCCTGCAGCGCTTCTGGCGCGCGGGCCTCACCGCCGGAGCCATCAAGTGACCCGCCCCGCTCCCTCCGAGACCATCAGCCCGATCGAGACCGCCGACGCGACCGCGGCCGCCGCGGCAGGCGCTCGATCCGCCCCGATCCTCACGTTCCGCGACGGCGAACTGTTCCGCGACGGGGTCCCGCACCGGGTGCTGAGCGGCTCGATCCACTACTTCCGAGTGCACCCCGAGCTCTGGCGCGATCGCCTCGAACGCCTCGCCGCGCTCGGCCTCAACACGATCGACACCTACATCGCATGGAACTTCCACCAGCGGGGCGTCGGCCCGGCCGACTTCAGCGGATGGCGCGACGTCGAACGCTTCATCGCGCTGGCCGGCGAGCTCGGCTTCGACGTGATCGTGCGGCCCGGTCCCTACATCTGCGCGGAGTGGGACAACGGCGGTCTGCCGTCCTGGCTGACCGGCGTGCCCGGTCTCCGGCCCCGATCGAGCGATGAGCGCTACATGGCGGCCGTCGAGGAATGGTTCGACGAGCTCATCCCGCGACTGGCCGCGTTGCAGGCGGATCGCGGCGGCCCGATCGTGGCGGTGCAGCTCGAGAACGAGTTCGGCAGCTACGGCGACGACGCCGGCTACCTCCGCCGTCTCCGCGACGGGCTCGTCGCCCGTAGCGTGACCGAGCTGCTCTACACCGCAGACGGCCCGACCGAGCTCATGCTCGACGGCGGCACGCTGCCCGGCGTGCTGGCGACCGCGACCTTCGGCTCGCGCGCCCGCGAGGCGGCCGAGCTGCTGCGGTCGCGCCGCGACGGCGAGCCGTTCCTCTGCGCCGAGTACTGGAACGGCTGGTTCGACCACTGGGGCGAGCACCACCATGTTCGGGAGCCGCGCGGCTCGGTCGGCGTGATCGACGAGATCCTCGAGGTCGGCGGTTCCGTGAGCATCTACATGGCGCACGGCGGCACGAACTTCGGACTCTGGTCGGGCGCCAACCACGACGGCCGCGTGCTGCAGCCGACGGTCACGAGCTACGACTCCGACGCCCCGGTGAGCGAGCACGGCGCGATCACCGAGAAGGGCCGGATGCTCCGGCAGCGACTCGAGGCGTTCACGGGCGTCGTTGCGCCCGAGGTGCCCGAGGAGCGACCCGTGCTCACCGCCCGGCGCCTGCCGACGGCGCCCGGCGCGGCGCTGCTGCCGGCGCTTCGGGCTGCCGGCGGCAGCGAGGCATCCGTCACCGTGGCGCCGGCGAGCTTCGAGCAACTCGGTCTCGACGCCGGTCTCGTGCTCTACGAGGCGGCGCCGATCCTGCCGAACGGCACGAGCACGCTCTCGATGCGAGGCCTGCACGACCGCGCCCAGGTCTGGGTCGACGGCCGGTTCATCGGCGTCGTCGACACCTCGAGCGCCGCCGCGGGCGTCGAGCTCATCGGTCACGGCGAGCGCGTGCGCCTCGAGATCCTCGTCGAGAACCAGGGCCGCATCAACTACGGACCGTTGCTCGGTCAGGGCAAGGGCATCCTCGGAGCGGTGCAGATCGACCGGCGGATCGTGCAGGGCTGGCGGAGCCGGCCGATCGCGCTCGCCGACTGGAGCGCATCCGAGCTCGAAGCCGCCGCGATGGCGGGCGCCCCTGGGGTCGCGGGCGAAGTCGTCGAGCCGGGCGCTGCGGGGTTCCGCATCTCGACGTTCGAGATCGAGGCCGTCGCCGACACCTTCCTCGCGCTGCCGGGCTTCGCGAAGGGCTTCGTGTGGGTCAACGGATTCCTGCTCGGCCGGCACTGGGAGATCGGGCCGCAGATCACGCTCTACGTGCCGGCGCCGCTGCTGCGCCCCGGTGCCAACACCGTCACGGTGCTCGAACTCGAGCGGGCCGGCGACGCCCTCGAATTGCGGGACGTCCCCGAGCTCGGGCCGGAAGAGGAGTACATCGAGTCGTTCGATTGAGCGAACGGCCGGGCGGTCGGAACGGCCGATCGGCTTGGTCGCCGGATCGGCCGGGCGCCGGACCGGCCCGGTCGCCGCGCCTCAGCGCTCGAGCAGCGGGGCGAGCCGGTAGGGGATGAGCTCGCCCATCGCGAGCGAGGTCTCGGTGCGTTCGACGCCGTCGATCGCGAGGATCTCGCCGTCGATGCGGAAGAGATCGTGCGCGTCGCGGCAGACGACCCGCACGAGCAGGTCGATCGATCCCGAGAGCCCGTGCGCCTGGATCACCTCGGGGATGCGCCCGATCTCGTCGACCACATCGCCGAGGAGCTTCTGGCGGACGTGCACCGAGATGAACGCCTCGATCGGGTACCCGAGCGGCGCCGGGTCCATGCTGCGCTCGAAGGAGAGGAAGGCGCCGGATGCCTCGAGGCGCGCCATGCGCGCCTGCACCGTGTTGCGGGAGAGGCCGAGGCGGTCGGCGAGCGCCACCACGGTCGCTCTCGGGTCGGGTGCGAGCGCCGTCAGCAGCGCCTTGTCGACAGCGTCGTAACCGGTCATAACGCCACACGATAGCAGTCGAGCGGGTGATCGAACCGTGCAACATGCTCAACGCTGCTCTCGTTGGTTGAGCTGTGTGCGAGATCGACGTACGCTCTGGGTATCCGGCAGTGCCGCCGGGCGCGGGCAGCCCACGAAGCGGGCCCGCCGACAGCGAGGATCGACGATGACCCCATCCGGCCGAGACGCCACCGGGCTCCTGACGCAGCGCGAGCTCGCGCTGCCCGACGACTTCGTGCAACTCGTGACCCCGACGGGTGAACGCCACGCGAACGCGGAGTTCGATCCGTGGATCGCCGACATCGACCTCGGCGCCCTCGGCCGCCTCTACCGCGACATGGCGATCGTGCGGCGCATCGACTCGGAGGCCACGGCACTGCAGCGCCAGGGCGAACTCGGACTCTGGCCGCCGCTCGCCGGTCAGGAGGCCGCGCAGATCGGTGCCGGCCGCGCGCTCCGCGACGACGACTTCATCTTCTCCAGCTACCGCGAGCACGCCCTCGCGTGGGTGCGCGGGGTCGAGCCGGCCGAGCTCCTCTCGGTCTGGCGCGGCACCGCGGCATCGGGCTGGAACCCGTTCGAGCACGGCATGGCCGTGCCGCAGATCATCATCGGCGCCCAGACCCTGCACGCCACCGGCTACGCCATGGGTGCGGCATGGGAGGGGTCGGATGCCGCGGCGATCACCTTCTTCGGCGACGGCGCGACGAGCGAGGGCGACGTCAACGAGGCCCTCGTCTTCGCAGCGAGCTTCGACGCCCCGGTCGTCTTCTTCTGCCAGAACAACCAGTGGGCGATCTCCGAACCCGTGGGCCTGCAGTCGAAGCAGCACCTCGCGCGCCGCGCCGACGGTTTCGGCATGCCGGGCGTGCGCGTCGACGGCAACGACGTGCTCGCCGTGCTCGCCGCCACGCGCATCGCGCTCGAACGCGCTCGCCGCGGTGGCGGGCCCACGTTCATCGAAGCGGTCACGTATCGCATGGGACCGCACACGACGGCCGACGATCCCAAGCGGTACCGCACCGACGACGAGCTCGCCGAGTGGCGCGAGCGCGACCCGCTCGCACGGGTGCTCGCGCTGCTCGAGGCATCCGGAGTCGACGTCGCCGGCCTCGAGCGCGACGTCGCGGCCGACGCCGACCGTGCCGCCGCCGAACTGCGCGCCGCGATCACGACCATCGCCGACCCCGAGGCGCTGACGGTCTTCGACCACGTCTACGCCGAGCCCAACAGCCACCTCGAGCGCCAGCGCGACCAGTACGCGCGCTACCTCGCGATGTTCGACGACGCCTCGCCGGCGCAGAGCACGGATGCCGCGGCATCCGAGACCGCCGAAGGAGGCGCACGATGACCACGCTCACCCTTGCGAAGGCGCTCAACGCCGGACTCCGCCGTGCACTCGCCGACGACGACAAGGTCGTGCTCATGGGCGAGGACATCGGCACGCTCGGCGGCGTCTTCCGCGTCACCGACGGGCTGAAGGCCGAGTTCGGGGCGAAGCGCGTCGTCGACGCGCCGCTCTCCGAGGCGGGCATCGTCGGCACCGCCGTCGGGCTCGCGTACCGCGGGTTCCGGCCCGTGATCGAGATCCAGTTCGACGGGTTCATCTATCCCGGCTTCGACCAGATCGTCGCGCAGGTCGCGAAGCTGCACTACCGCTCGCGCGGGAACGTCCGCATGCCGATCACGATCCGCGTTCCGTTCGGCGGCGGCATCGGCGCGGCCGAGCACCACTCGGAGTCGCCCGAGGCGTACTTCGCCCACACGGCGGGGCTGCGCGTCGTGGCGTGCTCGAACCCCGCCGACGCGTACATGATGGTGCGCCAGGCGATCGCGAGCGACGACCCCGTGCTGTTCTTCGAACCGAAGCGGCGCTACCACGTGAAGGGCGAGGTCGACGAGACGGCCAGCCTCGCCGACGCCCGGCCGATGGGCGTCGCGACGACCGTCACGACGGGCGGCGACGTGACCCTCGTGACCTACGGCGCGCTCGTGCAGACGGCGCGTGACGTGGCGACCGCGGCCGCAGAAGACGGGGTGTCGATCGAGGTGATCGACCTGCGTTCGCTCGCACCGGTCGACTACGCGACGATCGAGGCCTCCGTGCGCCGCACCGGCCGGCTCGTGATCACCCACGAGGCGGGTCAACAGGGCGGCGTCGGCGCGGAGCTCGCCGCGTCGATCACCGAGCGCTGCTTCGAGTTCCTCGAGGCCGCCCCCGTGCGCGTCACGGGGCACGACATCCCGTACCCGCCCGCGAAGCTCGAGCGGCACCACCTGCCCGACCTCGATCGCATCCTCGACGGGGTCGATCGGGTGCTCGGCCGACCGAACTCGCTGAGCGGGGTGGAGGCGTGAGCATGATCCGCGACTTCCCGCTGCCCGACCTCGGCGAGGGGCTCACCGAGTCCGAGCTCGTCGCCTGGCGCGTCGCCGTGGGCGACCGCGTCGAGCTCAACCAGATCATCGCCGACGTCGAGACCGCGAAGGCCGTCGTCGAGCTGCCCTCGCCGTACGCAGGGGTCATCACGGCGCTGCATGCGGCCGAGGGGGAGACGATCGACGTCGGCGCCCCCCTCTTCTCCTGCGACACGGGCGAAGGGGATGCCTCGGGCACTGCGCCGACGGTGGCATCCGGGTCGCCCGCGGAGCCGGCCGCGCCTGCGGCTTCGGCAACTTCGGCATCGAGCGCCGGGCAGGAGGCCTCGTCCGACGCGGCACCCGGACCGAACCTCGTCGGGTACGGCGCCGCGGCCGAGACCGGCCCGAAGCGGCGTGCACGCCGGTCGGCCCTCGTCGCCGACCTCGTGCCGGCGGTGCCCGAGTCGTCCGCCGACGTGTCCGCCGTCGAGGCCGCTCCCGCGCCCGCCGCCGCATCGGCGCGCACCGAGCGTCCGCGGTCGACCCCGCCCGTGCGCAAGCTCGCCCGCGACCTCGGCCTCGACCTCGAGGCGATCGACGGCAGCGGCGAGCGCGGCCTCATCACCCGCGACGACGTCGAGCGCGCGGCATCCGCTCTCTCGATGCCCGTCCCCGACGACGTGTCATCGCTCACCGCGCCCGGGCGCATCGAGACGCCCGCCGAGACGCGGATCCCGATCAAGGGGGTTCGCAAGCACACGGCGGCGGCGATGGTCCGGAGCGCCTTCACCGCGCCCCATGTCACCGAGTTCCTGACCGTCGACGTGACGGCCACGATGGAGCTGCTCCGCGGGCTCCGAGACGATCGCGAGTTCACGGGGCGCAAGGTGACGCCGCTCACGGTCGTCGCGAAGGCCGTGTGCCTCGCCGCCCGGCGCACCCCAGAGGTCAACTCGCGCTGGGACGAGGAGGCGCAGGAGATCGTGCGGTTCGGCGGGGTCAACCTCGGCATCGCCGCCGCGACCGAGCGCGGCCTCGTGGTGCCGAACGTGAAGGCCGCCGAGCGCATGTCGCTCGGCGAACTCGCCGACGCGATCGCCGCGCTCGCCGAGACCGCGCGTGCCGGGCGCACGAGCCCGGCCGACCTCTCGGGCGGCACGATCTCGATCACGAACATCGGGGTCTTCGGCATCGATGCGGGCACGCCGATCCTGAACCCCGGCGAGGCGGCGATCCTCGCGATGGGTGCGGTGCGCCGCCAACCGTGGGAGCACCGCGGCGAGATCGCACTCCGCGAGATGATGACGCTGAGCCTCTCGTTCGACCACCGGCTCGTCGACGGTGCGCAGGGGTCGCGCTTCCTCGCCGACGTCGGTGCGATCCTGCGGGAGCCCGGGCGGGCGCTGACGATGATGTGACGCCGTGCCGCGCACGGCCCGGCGCGATCGCCGGTGGCGGCATCGGCGCTCCGGCGGGAGGATGGTGCGCATGAACGCACGCAGCATCCTCTCGCCTGGCGACACCGCCGACGAGCTGGCCGGCACGGCCTTCAGCCACGACGGCGATCGGCTCGTGGCGGCCTACTCGACCGCGGACTTCGCGAGTGCGGTCCGCTTCGTCGACGCGGTCGCCCTCGTCGCCGACGAACTGAACCACCACCCCGACGTGCAGCTCGGCTGGGGCCGGGTCGGGTTCGAGCTGAGCTCGCACGACGTCGGCGGGGTCACCTCGCGCGACCTCGAGCTCGCAGCGCGCATCTCGGGCATCGCGGCCGAGCAGGGAGCTCGCGCGGGAGGCTGAGGCCCCAGACGCGGCGCAGCGGCGACATCCCCGAACGCGCCGCGACCGCGACCGGGCGTCTCAGTCGAGCGTGTAGACGCGCTCCTCGACCTCGGTGTCGCGCGCGTTCGCGAAGCTCGTCTGCGTGGTCGTGTGCCGGAAGCCGAGCTTCTCGAGCAGCGCGATCGACGCAGCGTTGTCGGTGGCCAGGCGGGCGCGCACCGGGCGTTCGTGCACCTCGTCGAGGAACAACCGCATGGCCCGGGTCGCGATGCCCTCGCCCCAGCGGGCCGGGTCGATCCAGCACGTCACCTCGGCCACCCCGTCTTCGAACCACCGGGCGACGCTGCCCGCGATCTCGCCGTCGGCGCGCACCGTTCGGGCGTCGACGGTCGGGTCTGCGAGGAGTCGCCGCCAATGGGCGTCGAACATCGCGCGATCGCTCGGATCGGGCGGCGTGAACGCGGCCATGCGAACGGCGGTGGGATCCTGCTCGAATCCGAACAGAGCGTCGAGATCGCCCGCGCGGGTGGCGCGCAGGGTCACGACATGAGGCTCGCCCATGTCATTTCCTCCAGGATGCCGCGGATGGTGCCGTCGGCGGGTCTGCGCCCAGGGATGCGGGCGCTGTGCGGAGTGGAGTTCAGGAGGCCGAAGGCGGCGTGTGCCCGGATCCTGAGCTCCGTCTCGGCCCGATCGGGCCGAAGTCTTTCGAGGGTGTCGACCCAGTGCTCGACGTACTGGCGCTGGAGGAGGCGCACCTCGTGCCGTGCCCCGAGGTCGAGTTGCTCGAGCTCCCGGTCCTGGACGAGGATCACGTCGGCGTCGCCCAGGGCGAAGTCGACGTGGAACGCGATGAGCTCGCGAAGCGTCGCGGTCGGGTCGGATGTCTCGCCGAGCACCCGCTCGGCGCCGTCGAGCAGCGTGCGGCTCGCGCCCTGGAGGATCGCGGCGAGCACGGCGGCCTTGCCCGGGAAGTGGCGGTAGACCGCGGGGCCGCTCACGCCGACCGCTGCGCCGAGATCCTCGATCGTCACCCCGGCGTAGCCCCGCTGTGCGAAGAGCGTCGCGGCCGCAGCGAGGATGGCCTGACGGCGATCGGCCTTCAACCGGCTGCGCTCGGTCGCGGTCGCGACGGCAGCGGCTGCCGGCGCATCGGCGAATGCGTCGCCGACGATCTCAGCCGCGTTCGGTGTGGTTGCCATCTCGGTTAATGCTCGCTAACATCGGGAATCGAGTTAGTGCACACTAACCGAAATCCTGCGCCGGCCACAAGTGGGCGCGCCGTCGACGAAGACTGGTGGCACGAATGCCGATCCTGCAGACGAGCATCGACCCGAGCGGCGATGCCGCGCGTTCCAACACCGAAGCGCACGCGGCGCTCGTCGGCGAGCTGCGCGAGCGGCTCGCGGCGGCGGCGCTCGGCGGCCCCGCGGCATCCCGCGACCGTCATGTGGCGCGCGGGAAGCTGCTGCCGCGCGACCGGGTCGACCGCCTGCTCGACGAGGGCAGCCCGTTCCTCGAACTCTCGCCGCTCGCGGCCGAGGGGCTCTACGGCGGCGATTCGCCGGGCGCGGGCATCATCACCGGAATCGGCCTCGTGCACGGGCGCCCGGTGCTCGTCGTCTGCAACGACGCGACCGTCAAGGGCGGCACCTACTACCCGATGACGGTGAAGAAGCACTTGCGCGCGCAGGAGGTCGCGAAGGAGCACCGACTGCCGTGCATCTACCTCGTCGACTCGGGCGGGGCGTTCCTGCCGCTGCAGGACGAGGTGTTCCCCGACCGCGACCACTTCGGGCGCATCTTCTTCAACCAGGCCCAGCTCTCGTCGATGCGCATCCCGCAGCTCGCGGCCGTGCTCGGCTCCTGCACGGCCGGCGGCGCCTACGTGCCCGCGATGAGCGACGAGACCGTCATCGTGCGCGACCAGGGCACCATCTTCCTCGGCGGCCCACCGCTCGTGAAGGCGGCGATCGGCGAGGTCGTGACCCCCGAAGAGCTCGGCGGCGGCGAACTGCACTCCCGGGTCTCGGGCGTGACCGACCACCTCGCCGAAGACGACGAGCACGCGCTCGAGCTCGTGCGCGACATGGTCGCGACCCTGCCCGAACCCGCGCCGAGGGCGTGGGCGGTGCGCGAGCCGCGACCGCCGGCCGTCGACCCGTCGACGCTCGTCGCCGCCGTGCCGGTCGACGTGCAGCAGCCCTACGACGTGCGCGAGGTCATCGCGCGCCTCGTCGACGGCAGCGAGTTCTCCGAGTTCAAGCGCGAGTACGGCGACACGCTCGTGACGGGCTTCGCGCACATCGACGGTCACCCCGTCGGCATCGTCGCGAACAACGGCGTGCTCTTCAGCGAGTCGGCCATGAAGGGCGCCCACTTCATCGAGCTCTGCGACCAGCGGGGCATCCCGCTGCTGTTCCTGCAGAACATCTCGGGCTTCATGGTCGGCCGCGACGCCGAGGCGGGCGGCATCGCCAAGCACGGCGCGAAGATGGTCACCGCCGTCGCCACGACCCGGGTGCCGAAGTTCACGGTCGTCATCGGCGGCTCGTTCGGCGCCGGCAACTACTCGATGTGCGGCCGGGCGTACTCGCCCCGGTTCCTCTGGATGTGGCCGAACGCCCGCATCTCGGTGATGGGCGGCGAGCAGGCGGCATCCGTGCTCTCGACCGTCAAGCGCGACCAGCTCGCGGTGAAGGGCGAGACCTGGTCGGATGCCGCGGAGCAGGCGTTCAAGGATCCGATCCGCGCCCAGTACGACGACCAGGGCAGCCCGTACCATTCGACCGCTCGCCTGTGGGACGACGGCATCATCGCGCCGGAGGACACGCGCACGGTGCTCGCCCTCGCGCTCGAGCTCGCGAGCCGCACGCCGCTGCCCGAGCCGGCGTTCGGTCTCTTCCGCATGTAGTGGGGGCCCGGTGTCCTGGGCCCTGGGCCCTGGGCCCTGGGCCCTGAGCCCTGAGGCCTGAGGTCTGAGCCCTGGGCCCTGGGCCCGGTGTCCCGGGTCTTCGTCGTCCCCGTGCAGCCCCAAGTCGCACCGATGCGCGGCAGTGCCGAGGAGATCGGCGATTCCGAGGAGCCATGCCCCTGGTTCGCTCCTCGGAATCGCAGCTCTCCTCGGAATCGCAGCTCTCCTCGGAATCGCGTCGGCGTACCCGCCCTCCACAGGGCTCCCGGCGGGTGAGTCATCCACTGCTGCCGCCTCGCCGCGGGCGGCCTGCGTCCGAGCGGCCATGCTCGATGAGTGACCACGGCCCGCCCCGACACGCCCGCCTTCGAACCCACGCCGAGGGTCGGGCCCGCGGTCCGGGCCATCCCGACCGACCCCGTCGCCGCGACGACACGGGGTGCTGGAGGCGTCGTTCGCACCCGGTTCCTGCTGCGGGCGGGCTTCAGTCGCCACCGCATCGAGCAGAGTCTCGTCGCCGGAAGCCTCATCCGAGTGCGCAAGGGATGGGTCGCGGTGCCGTCGGCCGACCGATACCTGATCGCCGCCGCCCACGCGGGAGTCGTGGTCTCGTGCATCACGCAGGCCGAGCGACTCGGGTTGTGGGTGCTCTCGCACGACCGTCCGCACGTTGCCGCGCCGGCGCATTCCGGGGCGGTCTCGCACCGAGGGGTGCGGGCGCACTGGGCGAAGCCGCTCGTGCCGCGGCATCCCGATGCACTCGTCGACCCGATCGAGAACGTGCTCGCCATCGTGGCGGCATGCCAGCCGTACGAGGCTGCCCTCGCCGTGTGGGAGTCCGCGCTGCGGAAGGGACTCGTCGATCGGCACGCGCTCGGGCGGTTGGCGCTGTCGACGACCGCGCGGAGGATCCTCGACTCCGCGGTGCCGTACTCGGACTCCGGCCTCGAGTCGTTCGTGGTGCCGCGGCTCGGCTGGTTGAACGTCCGGATCACGCCGCAGGCCTGGATCGCGGGGCACCGTGTCGACTTCTTGATCGGCGATCGCCTGGTGCTGCAGATCGACGGGGCGCACCACGTCGGCGCGCAACGCGAGGCCGACATCGAGCACGATGCGACGTTGATGCTGCTCGGGTATCACGTGGTGCGGGTCGGCTACCGGCAGATCATCGAGCGCTGGCACACCGTGCAAGACGTGATCGCGCGGGCGGTGGCCCAAGGGCTGCATCTCGTGCACTGAGGTGCCCGGCTCGTCAGACGACGGCGACCCGCTCGGACTCGACCGGCGGTCACGGCGCGATGCAGAGGAGATCTGCGATTCCGAGGACGATTCACGCCCGATCGGCCCTCGGAATCGCAGATCTCCTCACGTCGGCGGTTGGGGCGCTGCCGGAACCGGACCAGGCACCGGATGCCGCGAGTCAGGCGCCGGATGCCGCGGCAGCCGCCTCGACCTCGCGGATCGCCTCGTCGACGCCGCGATTCCACGGCGTGCCGTGGCCGGGCAGCACCCACGTCGCCCCGAGTCCCGCGATGCGATGGAGCGAGGCGAGCGCCTCGGCCGGATCATCGGTGAAGGGTGCGGGCTGCGGGCCGGTCGCGCCGGTCAGCACGTGGCGGGTGGTGAGCGCGTCGCCGACGAAGACGGCGTCGGCGACCGGCACGTGGATCGCGATGCTGCCGGGGGAGTGGCCCGGCATGCTGATCACGCGCGGAGCGCCCGGCAGGTCGAGCACGTCGCCGTCGTCGACGGTGACGACTTCGGTGAGCGGGGTCGTGCGCAGGCCGTTGCGGGTGAGCGCGTACCAGAGGAACTTCGCGGTCGCCCCGAGCTTCATGCCGCCCCACTCGGGCTTCGTCGACGCCTCGCCCCGGGCCCGGGCGGCGTCGGCCGTGTGCACGAAGACCGGCACGCCGTGCTCGCGGCGCAGTCGCTCGGCGAAGCCGATGTGGTCGGAGTCGCCGTGCGTCAGCACGACGCCGCGGATGTCGCCGATCGATCGGCCCATCGCGGCGAGCTCTGCCGTCAGCTCCTTCCACTGACCGGCGAGCCCCGCGTCGATGACGGTGACGCCCTCGGGGGTGTCGACGAGATAGACCGCGACGATGTCGGAGCCGATGCGGTGGAGGGAGGGGCCGAGCTTCATCAGATGCCTCGCTTGATCAGGTGGGATATTGATGGCTATGCTACATAGCCATCATGGCTAAGCGCAATAGCCTAGAGTCGAATGGTCGAAAGGATCCCGCCGATGCCGACACCCGAACGAACCTCGCTCGACGCCATCGTCGGCGCAGGGCGCGCCATCCTCGAGTCCGACGGGTTCGGCGGGCTCACGATGCAGGCCGTCGCTGAGCGCGTCGGCGTGCGCGCCCCGTCGCTCTACAAGCGCGTGCGCAACCGCAGCGATCTCGTGCGGCTGATCGCCGCGTCGTCGGTCGCGGAGCTCGGGGAGCGCCTCGATGCCGAGCGTCCCCCCGTCGCGGGCGGCTCAGGCGGCGCCGGCGGAGCGGAGGGGGCGGATGCAGCCATCGCCGAGGTCGCCCGACTCGCCCGCGTCGTGCGAGCGTTCGCTCACGAGCAGCCGGCGGCCTATCGCCTCGTCTTCGCGTCGGGCGACGAGTCGGGGCTCGATGTCGCGACGCTCCGGGAGGCCAGTGCGCCATTGCTCGCCGTCGCCGCCGCACTCGCCGGCCCCGATGACGCGCTCGATGCCGCCCGCACGCTCACGGCGTGGGTCACGGGCTTCGTGAGCATGGAGCTCTCGGGTGCCTTCCGCCTGGGCGGCGACGTCGACCGGGCGTTCGAGTTCGGCGTCGAGCGCGTCGCCGCCGCGCTCGCCCCGCGATCGGGGTGAACGGGGAGTTCCCCCTTGTGATTTCAGTTAACGCCCACTAACATCGAATCCAGTTAGTGCGCGTTAACTAAGTTCGCGCACCTCGAGCGCAGGGAGGCGCGGATGGGCACGGTCGACGCCGTCGATGATGCACGGTCGACTCGTCCGTTCGACCGGGTGCTCGTCGCCAACCGCGGCGAGATCGCGGTGCGGGTGATCCGCACACTCCGTCGGCTCGGCATCCGCTCGATCGCCGTCTTCTCCGACGCCGACGCCGACGCGCCGCACGTGTGCCTCGCCGACGAGTCCGTGCGCATCGGACCCGCCGCTGCAGCCGAGAGCTACCTCGACCCCGCACGCATCATCGCGGCGGCGCGCGAGACGGGGGCCGAGGCGATCCACCCGGGGTACGGGTTCCTCTCCGAGCACGCGGGATTCGCCGAGGCGTGCCGCGACGCCGGCATCGTCTTCGTCGGGCCCGGGGTCGACGCGCTCGAGGTCATGGGCGACAAGATCCGTGCGAAGCGCCACGTCGAGGCATCCGGTGTGCCGACGGTTCCCGGTGTCTCCGATCCCTCGCTCGACGACGGCGAGCTCGCCGCCGCCGGCGAGGCCGTGGGCTTCCCGCTGCTCGTCAAGCCGAGCGCCGGCGGCGGCGGCAAGGGCATGCAGATCACCCGCGATGCCCGGGAGCTCGCAGCGGCCATCCCAGCGGCAAGGCGCGTCGCGCTCGCGGCGTTCGGCGACGACACGCTGCTGCTGGAACGGCTCATCGAACGGCCGCGGCACATCGAGGTGCAGGTGCTCGCCGACGACTTCGGCAATGTCATCCACCTCGGCGAGCGCGAGTGCTCGCTGCAGCGCCGCCACCAGAAGGTCATCGAGGAGGCGCCCTCGCCGCTGCTCGACACCGAGACCCGCGCCCGCATCGGGCGCGCTGCGTGCGACGCCGCCCGCAGCGTCGACTACCGCGGGGCCGGCACCGTCGAGTTCCTGGTGTCGGATGCTGCGCCCGACGAGTTCTTCTTCATCGAGATGAACACCCGGCTCCAGGTCGAGCACCCCGTCACCGAACTCGTCACCGGCGTCGACCTGGTCGAACAGCAGCTGCGCGTCGCAGCGGGGCAGCCCCTCGCGCTGACGCAGGCCGACATCGAGCTCACAGGCCATGCGATCGAGGCGCGCGTCTACGCCGAGAGCCCCGAGCGCGGATTCCTGCCGTCGATCGGCGAACTGCTCGTCTGGCGCGAGCCGAGCGGCGATGGCGTGCGCATCGACGGCGGCATCCGCTCGGGTCAGCAGATCACCGCCGACTACGACCCCATGCTCGCCAAGGTCATCGCGTACGGCGCCGATCGCACCGAGGCGCTCGCCCGCCTCGACGCCGCCCTCGCCGACACCGTCGTGCTCGGCGTCGAGACGAACCTCGGGTTCCTGCGACGGCTCCTCGCCGACCCCGCCGTGCAGCGCGGCGACCTCGACACCGGCCTCATCGACCGCATGCCCGCCCCCGAGTCGGATGCCGCCCCGCCCGAGGTGCTCGCCGCGACCGCGGCGTTCCGCGCTGACGCGGCGATCGACGACGCGCTCGCCTCCGGCGGCCGTGCCTGGCAGACGGCCCGAGGCTGGCGCCTCGGCAGGCCGGCGGCAGACGCGATCGACGGCACTTCCGCGGAACCCGACGTCATCGCGACCGCCGCCGACGGCGCGGTCTGGCTGCACACCCCCGCCGGCATCTGGCGGATGCCCGCCCCGGATCGCCGTGCAGCGCTCGACGCGCGCCTCGCCATGATCGAACGCGGCGGCCTCGCCGACCCCGAACTCCGTGCACCCATGCCCGGCACCGTCACCGCCGTGCTCGTCGCCGACGGCGACGCCGTAGCGGCCGGCGACGCCGTCGTCGCCATCGAGGCGATGAAGATGGAGCACCGCGTCACGGCCTCGGTCGCGGGCACCGTGCGACTCGCGGTCGCGGTGGGGGAGCAGGTCTCCCGCGACCAGCCCGTCGCCCGAGTGGAGTCGCACCACGAGGCATCCGATACCGAAGTCACCGCACTGTCGAACGCACCCCACGAGGGCGCGCACCCGATCGCATCCCACCAGGAATGAGGAGCACCATCGTGAGCACCGAGCTGAGCGCCGAGGAACAGCAGTTGTACGACATGGTCTGCGAGTTCGCCGACACCGTCGTCGCCCCGCAGTCCTACGAGGCCGACCGCACCCACACGCTCTCGATGGACGTCGTCGCGCAGATGGGCGACCTCGGCCTCTTCGGTCTGCCGTTCCCCGAGGACGTCGGCGGTCAGGGCGGCGACTACATGGCGCTGGGCCTCGCCATCGAGGCGCTCGCCCGCGTCGACCAGTCGATCGCGATCACCCTCGAAGCCGCCGTGGGTCTCGGTGCCATGCCCGTGTTCCGCCACGGCACCGACGAGCAGAAGGCCGAACTCCTGCCCGACCTCGTCGCGGGGCGCGCGCTGGCCGGGTTCGGCCTCACCGAGTCCGAGGCCGGCTCCGACGCCGGCGCCACGCGCACCACCGCGGTGCTCGACGGCGACGAGTGGGTCGTCAACGGCTCGAAGCAGTTCATCACGAACTCGGGCACGCCCATCACGAGGTTCGTCACGGTCACGGCCGTGACCGGAGAGCGCACGCGCCCCGACGGCTCGGTCTCCAAGGAGCTCTCGACGATCATCGTCCCGAACGGCACGCCCGGGTTCACGGTGGACCCCGGCTACGACAAGTCCGGATGGCGCGCGTCCGACACGCATCCGCTCACCTTCGACGACGTGCGCGTGCCCGCAGCGAACCTGCTGGGCGAGCGCGGGCGCGGCTTCGCGAACTTCCTGCGCACGCTCGACGAAGGCCGCATCGCGATCGCCGCGCTCGCGACCGGCGTCGCACAGGGCTGCCTCGATGAGGCGCTCGCCTACGCGATGACCCGCAACGTCTTCGGCGTGCCGATCGCGTCGCATCAGTACATTGCCTTCACGATCGCCCAGATGCAGGCACGGGTCTACACCGCACGGCTCGCCTGGCACGACGCGGCGCGTCGGGTCGACGCGGGGCTGCCGTTCAAGAAGGAGGCCGCGATGGCCAAGCTCGTCTCGAGCGACGCCGCGATGCTGAACTCCCGCGACGCGACGCAGATCTTCGGCGGCATGGGGTTCATGAACGAGTCGCTCGTCGCGAGGCACTACCGTGACTCGAAGATCCTCGAGATCGGCGAGGGCACGAACGAGGTGCAGCTCATGGTCATCGCGCGCGAGCTGGGCATCGGCTAGGGGGAACCATGACGGATGCTTCGGCAGGGCAGGCGCCGCTCCGCGACGTCGTGCAGCGCGGACTCTGGTTCGAGGAGTTCGAGGAGGGCGTGCGCTACCTGCACCGTCCAGGTCGCACGGTCACCGAGGCCGACAACGTGCTCTTCACGACCCTCACCATGAATCCGCAGCCGTTGCACCTCGACGCGGCGTGGTCGGCCGAGCAGCCGTTCGGCGAGCGGCTCGTGAACTCGATGTTCACGCTGTCGACGCTCGTCGGCCAGTCGGTCGGCCAGCTCACGCAGGGCACGCTCGTCGCGAACCTGGGCTTCGGCGCCGTGGCGTTCCCGCATCCGGTGTTCGTCGGCGACACCCTCTACGGAGAGAGCGTCGTCGAGTCCAAGCGCGAGTCGGCCTCGCGCCCGGGGCAGGGCGTCGTCGTGGTCGCGCACACCGCTCGCAACCAGCGCGGAGAGGTCGTCGCGACGGCATCGCGTTCGATGCTCGTGTGGCTCCGCGAACCGGGCGAGCGGCAGCAGGCGGCCGGGCGGGCGACCGGGGTCGACGAGAGCGAGGCGAACGGATGACGCATCCGACCTTCCGTTTCGGCCCGGCCCTGCTGTTCTGTCCGGCCGACCGGCCCGACCGGTTCGCGAAAGCCCTCGATCGCGCCGACGCCGTGATCCTCGACCTCGAAGACGCCGTCGCCGCCGACGCGAAGCACGCGGCTCGCCTCGCGCTCCTCCGCACCCCGCTCGATCCCGAGCGGGTGATCGTGCGCGTGAACCCGGCGTCGAGCCCCGAGTTCGGAGAAGACCTCGCCGCCCTCGCCGGCACCGGCTACCGCACGGTCATGCTCGCCAAGTGCGAGGGCACCGCCGACCTCGTCGACCTCGCCGAGTTCGAGGTCATCGCGCTCTGCGAGACCGCGCGCGGAGTGATCGCGGCGAACGAGATCGCGGGGCTCCCGAACGTCTCAGCGCTCATGTGGGGCGCCGAAGACCTCGTCGCCTCGCTCGGCGGCTCGTCGAGTCGCTTCCCCGACGGTCGATACCGCGACGTCGCGAGGCACGCCAGGTCCCAGGTGTGCCTCGCGGCGGCGGCGCACGACGTGGCCGCGATCGACACCGTGCACCTCGAGATCGGCGATCTCGACGGACTCCGAGCCGAGGCCGAAGACGCGGTGGCCGTCGGATTCGCGGCGACGGCGTGCATCCACCCCGGCCAGGTCGAGGTCGTCCGCGAGGCGTACCTGCCCGACGCCGATCAGCTGGAGTGGGCGCGCGCCGTGCTCGAGGCCGCAGAGGAGCAGGGCGGCGTCTTCGCATTCCGGGGCGGAATGGTCGATGCACCGGTGCTCCGACAGGCCGTCGCGCTCATCCGCCGAGCGGGCGGCTGAGCAAAACGATTCGATAACGGTTCACCTGCCGTTCGTCGAATCGCGCCCTCCGAGCGTCGAACGCATCGTATCCTCGGAGTCAATCCTGGGGAGGAGGGGAACGTGGCACGACGACACGTCTATCGGGCGAACGAAGCGAGCGGTGCAGGGGCAGCGCTCGCGCTCGCCGAGTCGATCTCGCGCGATGAGCACGACGCCCGCGCCGATGCCTTCGACGGACTGCACGTCGACGTGATCGCGTCGAATCCGCTCTCCGGTCCCATCATCGTTCCCCGACGGGTGCCCATCGGCGACTCCGGCATCGAGGTGCATCCGCTCGCGCTCGGCGCCAGCACGTTCGGCTGGACCCTCAGCACCGAGCAGGCCTTCGACGTGCTCGATCGCTTCGCCGGTCTGGGCGGCGCACTCGTCGACACCGCCGACAGCTACGCCGCAGGGCGCAGCGAATCGATCATCGGCAAGTGGATGGACTCGCGCGGCACACGCGATCGCATGGCCATCGCGACGAAGATCGGCCACCACCCCGATCACCGCGGGCTGTCGCCCGCAGAGATCTCGGCGGCGGTCGACGACTCGCTGCTGCGTCTCGGCGTGGAGCGCATCGACCTGCTCTACTTCCACGGCGACGACACCGAGGTGCCGCTCGAAGAGAGCCTCGGCGCGGTCGACGCCCTCATCGCGGCCGGCAAGGTCGGTGCGATCGGTGCAGCGGACTTCACGCCCGACCGGCTCATCGAGGCGCGCGTGCTCGCCGCCAACGGCCTGCCGCGGTTCCAGGCGCTCACGACCAAGTACAACCTCATGGAGCGCAGGCCCTTCGAGGGTGCACCCGAACTCGTCGCCCACGCGCAGGGGCTCGCGGTGCTGCCGTACTTCGGCCTCGCCAGCGGGTTCCTCGGCGGGCAGGTGCGGCGCCGCGCCGACGTGCGCCACGACGCCAGGGGCGAGCGTCAGGCTCGATACCTCGGGCGACGCGGGTACCGCGTGCTCGCGGCGGTCGACGAGATCGCCTTCGCGCACGGCGTGCAGCCCGCGACGATCTCGCTCGCCTGGCTGCTCGCGAAGCCGACGATCGTGGCTCCGGTCGTGAGTGCGAGCAGGCCCGACCAGGTCGATGCGCTCATGGCGGCGGCATCCGTCGAACTGCAGCGCTCGGAGATCGTCGAACTCGACCGCGCCTCCGACTGAGCGCGCCCTCGGCGCGCCCGGGTGTTCTCCGCCTGAGCGCGCTCGACGCGGGTGGCATAGGCTGATCGGGATGAACGGCGCTGTCGACCTCCCACTCGGCCAGGCCGAGCTCTCCTTCACCGCAGCAGGCGACGCGCGAGTTCGGCGCAGCGTGCTCCCATCGGGGGTGCGAGTGCTCAGCGAACAGGTGCCGGGCAGCCGCAGCGCGACGATCGGCTTCTGGGTCGCGGTCGGTTCCCGCGACGAGCAGAGGGCGGATGCCGCGCACCCCGCGACGTACGGATCGACGCACTTCCTCGAGCACCTCCTCTTCAAGGGCACCGCGACGCGCTCGGCCCTCGACATCGCGATCTCCTTCGATGCCGTCGGCGGCGAGCACAACGCGCTCACGGCGAAGGAGTACACCTGCTACTACGCCAAGGTGCAAGATCGCGATCTGCCGATGGCGGTCGAGGTGCTCGCCGACATGTTCACTTCGTCGCTCCTCGATCCGGTCGAGTTCGAGAGCGAGCGCGGGGTCATCCTCGAAGAGCTCTCGATGGCGGGTGACGACCCGGGCGATGTCGCGAACGAGCGCTTCTTCGAGGCGGTGCTCGGCGCGCACCCGCTGGGCCGGCCGATCGGCGGCAACCCCGAGACGATCCGCGCTGCCGCGCGCGACGCCGTGTGGGAGCACTACCGGGCGAACTATCGCCCGCAGGACCTCGTCGTCACCGTCGCCGGTGCCGTCGACCACGACCTGCTGCTGGCCGAGCTCGAGCGGGCGCTCGCCGCCGCCGGGTGGGACCCGACCGCCGAGGGGCGACCCGTCGAACGGCGCTCCGTCGTGCCGGCAGCGCTCGACGCCGGTGCCGAGGTCTCCGTCGTCGCGCGACCGAACGAGCAGGTGAACCTGCTGCTCGGCGTTCCGGGCCTCGTCGCGACCGACGAACGGCGCCCGACGATGAGCATGCTGAACGCGATCTTCGGCTCGGGCATGTCGTCGCGCCTCTTCCAGCAGGTGCGCGAGCGCCGCGGCCTCGCGTACTCGGTGTACTCCTTCGCGCCGGGCTACTCCGATGCCGGCCTCTTCGGCATGTACGCCGGTTGCGCCCCGGCGAAGGCCGGCACCGTCGCCACGCTCATGCGCGACGAGCTCGAGCGGCTCGCAGAGCACGGCGTCACCGCTGAGGAGCTCCGTCGCGCGTCCGGACAGCTCGCGGGCGCCTCGGCGCTCGCCCTCGAAGATTCCGACACCCGGATGTCGCGGCTCGGGAGATCCGAACTGACCCTCGGCGAATTCGTCGACCTCGATGAAGCCCTCCGTCGCATCTCGCTCGTCACCGCCGACGACGTGCAGGCGCTGGCGGGCGACCTCGTCGCACGCCCGTTCTCGCTCGTCGCCGTCGGCGCGATCGACGAGTCCGCGTTCACCGGAGCGGCCGCTGCGGTCGCTCCGAGTTCCGACGTCGCCTGACCGCGACACCCGCCCTGCATTCAGAGGAACCGATACCCGTGGCCCACCACCTCTACCTCGTCCGTCACGGCGAGCAGCTCGACGCCGAGCACGGCCTTCCCGACGGCCCGCTCTCGCCCAGGGGGCGCCGTCAGGCCGAGCTCCTCGCCGAACGCCTCGGTGGCGTGCCGTTCGACAACGCCTGGCACTCGCCGCTGCAGCGGGCGACCGAGACGGCGCAGATCATCGCGGCGAAGATGCCGGCGCTGAGCGTCGAGCCGTCGCCCCTGCTCTTCGACTGCGTGCCCACGGGGCCTGCGCCCGAGACGCCGAAGGCGTACGACGCCTTCTTCGGCTCGGTGACCGAGGCCGAGATCGAGGCCGGCAGCGCGCAGATGGAGGACGCCGCTGCCGAGTTCCTCCGCTCGCACCGCGAGGACCGGCACGAGCTCCTCATCACCCACAACTTCGTCATCGGCTGGTTCGTGCGCGAGGTGCTCGGCGCCCCCGATTGGCGATGGGTCTCGATCAATCAGGCGAACTGCGGCCTCACGGTGCTCACGCAGCGACCCGGTCGGCCGTGGAGCCTCGTCTCCCACAACGACATCGCGCACCTGCCCCCCGAGCTCCGCACCGGACTGGCCGAGCCGTACGCGATCTGAGGCGCCACCGGGTCAGCCGGTGCGCTGTGCGTCAGCCGACGGGCTTGCCGTACCAGTTCGTCGCGTTGGGGTTGGCGTTGTAGGGCTCGATGTCGACGTAGCCGCTCGAGCGGTAGAGGCCGCCGGCCGCCTCGAGGCTCGCGTTCGTGTCGAGCACCAGTTCCTGCGCCCCGTACTCGATCGCCCGGCGTTCGAGTTCGGCGAGCAGCCGGCGCCCTTCGCCGCCGCCGCGGGCCGCGGGCGCGAGCCACAGGTGTTTGATCTCGAAGCGCACCTCGAGGGTCTCGGGGCGTGGCCCGATGCGCCGCACCCCGCCGCATCCGACCGCCGTGCCCGACTCGTCGTCGACGACCAGGAAGACACCCGCCGGCGGCGTGAACTGCTCCGCGGTCGGCCACGTCGGACGGTACTCGCCCTGCGCCGACGGAAACCCCACGGCACGCTCGGCGAAGTAGTCGGCGAGCAGCGCGTGCGCGTCGGCGTCGGTCACTGAGGCGTCTCGGTAGCGCAGCATGCCACCACACTATTCGCGAAGGCCGGCGGATGCCCCGTGCGCGGCGTCACCCCGACCCGGCCGTCGCCCGGCTCCCGCTTGCTAGGGTGAATCCGTGACGATACGGGTCGCCGTGGCGGGAGCCACCGGCAAGATGGGGCAACTGGCGCTGCGACTGATCGAGGAGGCCGACGACCTCGAACTGCACGCCGCGCTCGATTCCAAGTCGAGCCTCGACCTCATGCTCGGCGCCGACGTGGCGTTCGACGTCACACATCCCGGTGCGAGCGGCGAGATCGTCGAGTTCGCCGCCGGGGCCGGCATCCCGATCGTCGTCGGCACGTCGGGCTGGTCGAGCGATCGCATCGCCGAGATCTCCGCGTTCGTGCGCGGCCACGCCGACGCCGGAGCCGTGCTCTTCGTGCCGAACTTCTCGATCGGCAGCGTGCTCGGCACCGCCTTCGCGAAGCTCGCAGCGCCGTTCTTCGACTCGATCGAGATCGTCGAGGCGCACCACGCGGGCAAGGTCGACTCGCCCTCGGGCACGGCTGTGCGCACGGCGGAGCTCATCGGCGAGGCGCGCGCCGCGCGCGGCCCCGTCGCTGCGCCGCACGCCGACCAGCGCGCCCGCGGGCAGCTCGTGAGCGGGGTGCCCGTGCACAGCCTGCGCCTCGCCGGCGTCTCGGCCGAGCAGCGCGTCGTCTTCGGCGGCGACGGCGAGACCCTCACGATCACGCACTCCACGCTCTCGCCGAGCTCGTACGAGGCCGGCATCCTGCTCGCGCTCCGCAGCGCCCCCGAGGCATCCGGCGTCACGGTCGGCCTCGACACGCTGCTCGACCTCGGACTGCCCGGCACCTCCCGATGACCACGAAGCTCGGCGCGCTCATCATGGCCGCGCTCCTCGTGCTCTACCTCGCGCTCGCCGGATGGCGCGCCGTGCAGTTCATGGCCACGGGGGAGCCGATCGCGATCGCCATGGGCGTCGCCCTGCTCGTGCTGCCGCTCATCGCGCTCTGGGCGCTCTGGCGGGAGCTCAGCTTCGGCATCCGCTCGCACGAGCTCGTGAAGCGGCTCGACGCCGAGGGCGGGCTCGACCTCGAATTGCCGGTGCTGCCGAGCGGACGCCCGGAGCGGGCGGCTGCGCGGGCGGCCATCGACGGGTTCCGCGCAACGGCCGATGCGGCTCCCGAGTCGTGGCAGGCGGCGCTCCGCCTCGGGCTCGCGTACGACGCGGCGGGGGACCGGCGCAACGCGCGGCAGGCCGTGCGGCGGGCGATCGAGCTGTCGCGCGCACCTCGTTGACGCGGCAGTGAGCTCGCAGGCACGCGAGCGGCGGGCGGTCGGAACCGCCTAGCGCGCCGAGCCGCGCGGTACGGCGAGCATCGCGTCGATCGCCGATTCGACCGTCGCGTGCGCGAACCGGTAGCCGTCGTCGATGAGTCGCTGCGGACGCACCTTCTGGCTCGAGAGCAGGAGCTCGTCGGCGGCACGGCCGAGGGCGACCTCGAGCATGCGCTCGGGCACGCCGAGGGCATGCGGCCGATGCATCCGCTCGGCCATCGCGGTCATCACGCGATCGGCGGTGGCCGGTGTCGGGCCGGCGATGTTCACCGGCCCCGAGAGCGACGATCCGAGCAGGTGCACGATGGCGCCGACCTCGTCGTCGAGCGCGACCCAGGGCCAGTGCTGGCCGCCGGTGCCGAGCCGCGCCGAGACGCCGAAGCGGGTGAGGGTGCCGACGCGCTTCATGGCGCCGCCGTGCCCGACCACCATGCCGCTGCGGAAGACGACGGTGCGCGTCTCTTCGGGCGCGAGCCCCGCCGCGGCCTCCCAACGGCCGACGACCCCGGCGAGGAAGCCGGTGCCCGCGCTCGAGTACTCCGTGAGCAGCTCGCCGGGACGATCGCCGTAGTACCCGACCGCCGAGGCGTTCAGGAAGACCGTCGGCGGCTGCCGCGCCTTTCGCATCGCGTCGGCGAGGGTGCGGGTCGCCGTGATGCGCGACTCGAGGATCTCGCCGCGGTACGACTTCGACCACGGCAGGCGGGCGAGCGAGGCGCCCGAGAGGTTCACGACGGCGTCGACGCGGTCCATGACCGTGAAGTCGATGATGCCCGCCGCGGGCGACCAGGCGGCCTCATCGGCGCCCTGGGCGCGTCGGCGCACGAGGCGCACGACGTCGTGCCCCTCGTCGGTCAGTGCGGTGACCAGCGCGGTGCCGATGAATCCGGATGCACCGGCGACGAGTACCCGCATGGATCAGGCGAGTTCGGCTTCGATCGTGATCGGAATGCCGGCGAGCGCCTGGGAGATCGGGCAGTTCTTCTTCGCGTCTTCGGCGAGGGCCTCGAACTGCTCCTCGCTGAGACCGGGAACGCGGGCGCTCACGAGCAGGTGGCTGCCGAGCACGCCCTTGCCCGCCTCGAACGTGACGGCCGCGGTGGTCTGGATGCTCTCGGCCGGGGTGCCCGCCTGGGCGAGGCCCAGCGAGAGGGCCATCGAGAAGCACGAGGAGTGCGCCGCTGCGAGCAGCTCTTCGGGGTTGGTCGTGCCCTCGGAGCCCTCGGCGCGCGCCTTCCAGTTGACGGGGAAGGAGGCGAGGCCCGAGGAGTCGAGGGCGACATCGCCCGATCCTTCGAAGAGCGTGCCCTTCCAGACGGTGGTCGCTTCACTCGTGACTGCCATGTGATCCTCCTCGTCGAGCCGGGACACCAGCCTATCGGCGAGCGGTGCCGCCGGTCAGACCCCCGGGACGATCCGGGCCCGAGCGAGCAGCAGGTAGATCTGGCAGCCGAGGCAGAAGTCGAACGCGGCGTTCAGGAATGCCGCGAAGAAGGCGATCGCCGCGGCGATCGGCACCGCGTACTCGAGGCCGAGGAGCGAGAGCACGACGCCCGCGAGCGCGACGGCGAAGCCGACGCCCTGCGCGAAGGTCGGCGGGCGCAGGTCCTCGAGCTCGACGGGCGGCGCGAGCCGCGGGCGCACGAGCTTCGCGAAGATCAGGCCGTACGGATGCCGCCGGATGCCGGCGAACGCGCCCCACGCGAAGAGCAGCGTGATCGCGACGAGCAGCCAGAACGCCGCGGCATCGGCCCCCGCGACCGCGAGCACGACCGTGATGAGCAGCAGGGTCGCCGTGATGGCGGCACCGAAGCGCGGGCCGCGCGGGTCGCTGCCCGCCGACGCGCGGTCGGTCGTGCGGTCGGCTGTCGGTGCTGCCGCCGGTGCCGATTCAGCCGGAGATGACATGGGGGCTCCTCAGGAGGTCGTCGAGTCGTTCGCGCACAGCGGCGGCGCGGGGGAGGCCTGCGATGCGGGCGAACACCGCACCGTCGGCGTCGAGCAGCAGGGTCGTCGGCGTCTCGGTGACGCGGAATCGGCCGGCCAGGTCGGGGCGATGCGTGAGATCGACCTCGACGTGCGCCGCGCCGTCGTGCTCGCCGGCGAGCTGCGTGAGCAGCCGCCCCGTCGCCGGGCAGCGGGCGCAGAACTCGGTCGAGAACTGCACGAGCGTGGCCCGCTCGCCGAACGCGGCGACGCCGAGGTCGGACGGCTGCACCAGCTCGCCCGAGCCGCTGCGGGCGATGCCCTGCCGCGAACGCCAGACGAGGCCGAACGCGGTCGCCGCGGCGACGAGCGCTGCGCCGGTCGCGAGAGCGGGGAGCCAGTCCATGCGGTCGAGCGTACGCAGCGCGGGTCGCCCCGTGCGGAGTGTGACCGAGGATGACGGTCCGCCGCGGCATCCGCTCGCCTTCGCCGAACTGTCGCCGGTGCGGGTTAGCCTTGTGGGGATGGCCGAGACGATCTCAACCCCGTACGAAGACCTGCTGCGCGACGTGCTCGAACACGGCGCCGTCAAGACCGATCGCACGGGCACGGGCACGCGAAGCGTGTTCGGCCGCCAGCTGCGATTCGACCTCTCCGAGGGCTTCCCGCTCGTCACGACGAAGCGCGTGCACTTCAAGTCGATCGCCTACGAGCTGCTGTGGTTCCTGCGGGGCTCGTCGAACGTCGGCTGGCTGCGCGAGCACGGCGTCACCATCTGGGACGAATGGGCCGATTCGGCCGGCGAGCTCGGTCCCGTCTACGGCGTGCAGTGGCGGTCGTGGCCGACGCCCTCGGGCGAGACGATCGACCAGATCTCCGAGGTCATCGAGCAGATCCGCACGAATCCCGACTCGCGCCGCCTCATCGTCTCGGCGTGGAACCCCGCCGACATCCCCTCGATGGCATTGGCGCCGTGCCACGCGCTCTTCCAGTTCTACGTGGCCGACGGCAAGCTCTCGTGCCAGCTCTACCAGCGCAGCGCCGACCTCTTCCTCGGCGTGCCGTTCAACATCGCCTCCTACGCGCTGCTGACCCACATGATCGCGGCGCAGACCGGGCTCGAGGTCGGCGACTTCGTCTGGACGGGCGGCGACTGCCACATCTACGACAACCACGTCGAGCAGGTCACCGAGCAGCTCACTCGCGAGCCGTTCGCGCCGCCGACCCTGCGCCTCGCGCGCACGCCCGACTCGGTCTTCGACTACGAGTACGAGGACTTCATCGTCGAGGGCTACCAGCACCACCCGCCGATCCGCGCGGCCGTTGCGGTATGAGCGAAGCGGATGCCTCGGCCGGCGCTGCTTCGGCCGGCCCTGCCTCGGCTGCACCCGCGCCGAGGCTCGGCCTCATCTGGGCCGAGGCGCACGGCGGCGTGATCGGAGCCGGCGGCGTGATGCCGTGGCACGTGCCCGAAGACCTCGCCCACTTCAAGGTGGTCACGCTCGGCAGCCCCGTCGTGATGGGACGCAAGACCTGGGACTCGCTGCCCGAGCGCTTCCGACCGCTGCCGGGGCGCGCGAACATCGTCGTCACCCGCAACGAGGAATGGGCGGCCGACGGTGCGATCCGGGCGGGCTCGATCGACGACGGGCTGGCGGTGGCCGCGGCATCCGACCCCGAATGGATCTGGGCGATCGGCGGAGGCGAGCTCTTCGCCCGGCTCATCGACCGGGCCGATCGACTCGAGGTCACCGAGCTCGACCTCGACATCCCCGGCGACGCCTACGCTCCCTCGATCGACCTGAGCTGGCGGCTCGTCGAGACCGACGACACCGCGACCCATGTCTCTCGCACGGGCATCGGCTACCGCTTCCGCCGCTACGCCCGCCCCTGACTCGTCGGCTCTGACTCCGGACCTGCGTCTGCGAGTCAGCGGATGAATCGTCCGACTCGCCGCCGAAGCCCGGCGAGTCATTCGAGTCATCCGCCGACTGGCGGTGCACTGTGACTTCGCCTCGACACTCTGCGGCGGCTCCGAGCTCTCCTCACACGCCCGCTCAGTCGTGATCGGGCCATCGACGACGGACAGGGTCGGAGCATGCCCGTCGAACTCGCCCGGATCCAGCACCTGTGCGCTGACCTCAAGATCGCTCGTACGGCGGACTTCGCCGCCGCAGGGGTCTCGCGTCATGCGCTCGCGATCGCGGTGAGAGCGGGCGTCGTCGTCCGGGTGCGGGAAGGGGTCTTCGTGCCGGCGGATGCCCTCCCCGAGGTCCGCGCTGCGGCCGCACACGGTGGCGTGCTCGGCTGCATCAGTCGACTGCGGCTCGCCGGGATCTGGCTGCTCGATGACGACGAGCATTCCATCCACGTCGTGCTTCCTCGCCACGGGCATCGCCGCCGCCCGCACGCCGAGTGCGACTGCGTCATGCACTGGAACGACGCGCGCTCGCTCGGCGACCGCACGTCATTGCTCGATGCCCTTCGAGCGCTCATCGACTGCCGAGGCGAGGAGTCGTTCTTCGTCGCGCTCGAATCGGCGATGCGCAAACGACTCCTCACCACCGGCGATCTCGTGCGATTGCGCAGCCGTATGCCGCGGAAGCGGCAGTGGCTCGTCGACTTCGCGCGATGGGATGCGGACAGCGGGCTCGAGTCGCTGCTCCGCCTGAGGTTGCGGCCGCTCGGCATCTCGCTGACGTCCCAAGTGGCGATTCCCGGCGTCGGCAGGGTCGACTTCGTGCTCGGCGAGCGACTCATCCTCGAGGTCGACGGACGACTGAACTACGACGGTCGGTCCCTGCGTCACAAGGACCTCGTGCGAGATGCCGTCGCGGCGGCCCATGGTTTCCAGACACTGCGCTTCGATTACGCAATGGTCGTGCACGAGTGGCCGCTGGTGGAAGCCGCGATCCTCGGCACCGTCGAGCGCGGCCGACACCTCGACCGGCGAGTCGGCGGACGAGCGCGATGACACGCGGGCCGTCGTCGGCGTGTCGCACGATGCATCCGCTGACTCGCAGCGAAGTGGGTGGGCCCGCCGCGCGGGGTCGACCCGATACGCTGGAGAGCGTGACCTCAGAGAACCCCTTCGGACAAGTGCTCGTCGCGCTCGTCACGCCGATGACGGCGGACGGCGAAGTCGATTGGGCCGGGGTCGAGAAGCACATCGACGATGTCATCTCGGCCGGCGCCGACGGCATCGTCGTCACGGGCACCACGGGCGAGACCTCGACGCTCACCGACCCCGAGAAGATCCGCCTCGTCGAGGTCGGCAAGGATGTCGCCGCTGGCCGCGCCAAGATCATCACGGGCGGCGGGTCGAACGAGACCGCCCACGCGATCGAGCTCTACAAGCACTCCGAGCGCGTCGGCGCCGACGGCATCATGATCGTCACGCCGTACTACAACAAGCCGACCCAGGCCGGCATCCTGACGCACTTCCGGCTCGTGGCCGACGCCACCGACCTGCCCGTCATCCTCTACGACATCCCGGGCCGCACGGGCGTGCCCATCAAGTACGAGACGATCCTGCGTCTGGCCAAGCACCCCAACATCCTCGCCATGAAAGACGCCAAGGGCGACTTCTCCGAGGTGAGCCGGGTGCTGAACCAGACCGACCTCATGTACTTCTCGGGCGACGACGCCAACGTGCTGCCGCACCTCGCGATCGGCGCGACGGGCCTTATCGGCGTCACCGCGAACATCGCACCCGCGCCGTACCGCACGATCGTCGACGCCGTGAACCGCGGCGACCTCGCCACCGCGACGGCCGCCCACCAGCAGCTCGAGCCGCTCGTGCGCGCCACCATGACCCACGTGCCGGGCACCGTCGCCGCGAAGTACATCCTGCACGGCCTCGGCCGCATCTCGAGCCCGCGCGTGCGCCTGCCCCTCGTCGGCCCCGAAGAGTGGGAGGCCGCCCTCATCGAGGACGAGATCGACCACGTGCAGGGCATCCCGGGCGTCGACTTCCACAACTTCCGCCCCGACCGCAACGCCGCAGCCGGCGGCGCGCTGCCGAAGGTCGCCGGAACCACCCGCTGAACCAGCGGATGCCGCGGCGCGCACCCGCCCGCTCCGACATCCGCCCCGAGACATCCGCCGGTCACAGGGCCGGCACCGAACTGAACACCGCAACAGAAGGAGGGCACATGCCCGACGTCGTCATCGATCCCGCCCCGCTCGAGGCCGGAACGCTCCGCATCATCCCCATCGGCGGCCTGGGGGAGGTCGGCCGCAACATGACCAGCTACGAGATCGACGGCAAGATCCTCATCGTCGACTGCGGCGTGCTCTTCCCCGAAGAGCACCAGCCCGGCGTCGACCTGATCCTGCCCGACTTCGGCTTCCTGAAGTCGCGCATCGACGACATCGTCGGCGTCGTGCTCACGCACGGCCACGAGGACCACATCGGCGCGGTTCCCTACCTGCTGAAGCTCCGGGGCGACATCCCCCTGATCGGCTCGCAGCTCACGCTCGCGCTCATCGAGGCGAAGCTCAAGGAGCACCGCATCAAGCCGTACACCCTCACGGTGAAAGAGGGCGGGCACGAGCAGATCGGCCCGTTCCGGCTCGAGTTCATCGCCGTCAACCACTCGATCCCCGACGCACTCGCCGTGGCGATCAAGACCGACGCGGGCACCGTGCTGGCGACCGGCGACTTCAAGATGGACCAGCTGCCGCTCGACGGCCGCCTCACCGACCTGCGCGAGTTCGCACGCCTCGGCGAAGAGGGCGTCGACGTCTTCATGGTCGACTCCACGAACGCGGATGTCCCGGGCTTCACGCCCCTCGAGCGCTCGATCGGGCCCGTGCTCGACGAGGTCATCAACCGCGCGCCGCGCCGGGTCATCGTCGCGAGCTTCTCGAGCCACGTGCACCGCGTGCAGCAGGTGCTCGACGCCGCCTGGGCGAATCACCGACGCGTCGCGCTCCTCGGTCGCAGCATGGTGCGCAACATGACGATCGCCGCTGAACTCGGCTACCTGAAGGTGCCCGAGGGCGTGCTGATCGACTACAAGAAGGCCGGCAACATCCCCGACGACGAGATCGTCTACATGTCGACGGGGTCGCAGGGCGAGCCGATGGCGGTGCTCTCGCGCATGGCCAACCGCGACCACCAGATCGAGATCGGCGAGGGCGACACGGTGATCCTGGCGTCGAGCCTGATCCCGGGCAACGAGAACGCGGTCTACCGCGTCATCGACGGCCTCACGAAGCTCGGGGCGAACGTCGTGCACAAGGCGAACGCGAAGGTGCACGTTTCGGGCCACGCGGCCGCCGGCGAACTGCTCTACTGCTACAACATCCTGAAGCCGAAGAACGTGCTGCCGATCCACGGCGAGTACCGGCACCTCTTCGCGAACGCGAAGCTCGCGCAAGACACCGGTATCCCCGAGAAGAACACCTTCATCGGCGAGAACGGCACGGTCTACGACCTGCGCGGCGGCGCGCTCAGCGTGGTCGGCCAGCTCGACCTCGGGTTCGTCTACGTCGACGGCTCGACCGTCGGCGAGATCACCGACGCCGATCTGAAGGACCGCCGCATCCTCGCGGAGGAGGGCTTCATCTCGGTCATCGTCGTGGTCGACGCCTCGACGGGGCGTGTCATCACCGGACCCGAGATCCACGCGCGCGGTTTCGCTGAAGACGACTCGGTCTTCGACGACGTCAAGCCGAAGATCATCGACGCCCTCGCCGAGGCCGCTCGCAACGGCGTGCGCGACTCGCACGCGCTGTCGCAGATCGTGCGGCGGGTGCTCGGCGGCTGGGTCAACCGTCGCCTGCGCCGTCGGCCGATGCTGGTGCCGCTCGTCATCGAGGCGTAGCCCGCGCTCGGCACACGCTGTGGAACGGCCCGTCCTCGGACGGGCCGTTCCTCGTTTCTCGCAGCGTCGGAGGCGGGTCTCGGGGATGACCCGGAATCCTCCCTGAGTAGGATTCCGCTGTCGTCGCCGACTCCCTAGGGTGGGGGAGATGCCCGGCGACCCATCCCGCCCGGGCGACCCGACAAGGAGTGCCGTGGCCGTCTGGCGCAAGTGGATCTTCCCGACCGTTCGAATCGTGCTCGTGGCGGTGATCGCGATCGCACTGGCGAAGCTCGCGTTCTTCCCCGATCGTGCCGAGGCCGATACCGAGACGCTCTCGCCGACGGGCAGCGTCTCCGAGCCGCAGGTCGTGGTCGCGCGCGGATCGATCGCGAACGACGTGGTGCTGACGGGCACGGTCAATGCGGATGCCTCGGCGCCCGTCAAGGCGACCGGTACCGGCGCCGTCGACGAGGTCTTCGCCGCGGCCGGGCAGCAGGTCGCCGCCGGACAGAAGCTCTACGACATCAAGGTGCAAGACGAAGTGGAGCCGACCGAGACGGTCGGGCCCGACGGCATGCCGACGATGACGACGCCGAAGCCCTCGTTCCACTTCGAGAAGGTGCTCGCCCCCACGGCAGGCGTGCTCTCCTCCCTCGACGTGATCACGGGCCAGCCGGTGGCCACCGGTGACGTCACCGGGCAGGTGGCGCCGCCGAGCTTCAACGTCACTGCGACCCTCAGCCCCGAGCAGCAGTACCGGCTGACAAGTGCGCCGACCGAGGCGCTCGTGACGATCGCGGGCGGGCCCGCACCCTTCACCTGCGGCGGTCTCGTGATCTCCACGCCCCTGTCGGGCGCGGGCGCGGGCGCCGGCGCGGGCGGAGCCGGCGCGGGAGCGGCGGGCGGTGCGGGCGGCACGGGCGGCGAGGCATCCGGTGGCACGACCGTTCGGTGCGCGGTGCCGGGCGACGTGCGCGTGTTCCCGGGGCTCTCGGCTCAGGTGAAGATCTCGGCCGGCAGCGCCGACGACGTGCTCGTGGTGCCGATCACGGCGGTCGAAGGCGGCGCGGAGACGGGCGTCGTCTGGCTCGTGACGCCAGAGGGCGAACGCGCCCCGCAACCCGTGAAACTCGGGCTCAGCGACGGAACCCAGGTCGAGGTCGTCGAGGGCGTCGCCGAGGGCGACCAGGTGCTCGAGTTCGTGCCCGGCGCGCCGGGTGAGGCGAGCCAAGAGGGCTGCGTGCAGTCGCCCGACGGCATGATGATGTGCGGAACCCTCACCCAATGACGCTCGTCGAGGCACGCGGCGTCGGCCGCACCGTCGAGCTGCCCGACGGGCGGCCGCTCACGATCCTGTCGGGCGTCGACCTCTCGGTCTCCGAGGGCGACCGCGTCTCGATCGTCGGCCGCTCGGGATCGGGCAAGTCGACGCTCCTGAACCTGCTCGGACTGCTCGATGCGCCGACCGAGGGCGAGCTCGCCTTCCTCGGCCACGACGTGCGCCGCATCGGCAGCGGTGCTCGCGACCGCTTGCGGGGCAGCGAGGTCGGCTTCGTCTTCCAGCAGTTCAACCTGCTGCCGGGCCGCACCGCGCTCGAGAACGTGCAGACGCCGCTCCTGTACTCCGGTGGCCGTGAGTTCTGGCGGCGCGAGCGCATCGCGCGCGACATGCTCGAACGCGTCGGACTCGGCGAACGGCTCACCACGAAGCCCGAGCGGTTGTCGGGCGGCGAGCAGCAGCGGGTGGCGATCGCCCGGGCCCTGGTGCGCAAGCCCCGACTCATCCTCGCCGACGAACCGACCGGCGCCCTCGATCTCGAGACGGGCGCCGAGGTCATGGCGCTCATCGAGGCCGTGGCCGCCGAGACCGGTGCGGCGCTCGTGACGATCACGCACGATCCGACGATCGCGGCGCGATCGAATCGCCACTTCCTGCTGCGGGGCGGCAGGCTCGAGTCCGCGGATGCCGCGGGCGACGACTCGAACGACGGGGTCGCGCGTTCCGTGGTCGAGGCAGGGGCGGAGTCTGCGGCGGAGACCGATGCAGCTGCCGAGATCGGGGCCGTCGCATGAGGGGCTGGCTGATCCGAACCGCGACGGGCATCGTGAGCACCATCGTCGAGGCGCTCGAAGAACTGCGCATCCACCGCGGACGAGTGCTGCTCTCGCTCATCGGCGTCGCGGTCGCCGTCTGCGCGCTCACGACCGTGGTCGGCGCCGGAGCCATCGCCGAACAGGCGGGCCGGGAGATGTCGGAGCGGTTCGGCGGTCGCCCCGCCACCGTGTCGATGAACGTCAGCACAGGGGGCAGTACGCCCGACACCGAGACGGTGGCCGCCGCGTGGCAGACCACGCTCGACCGGCACGGGATCGACTACGCGAGCCGATCGGGCTACGGGACCCTCACGGTGCAGTTCGTCGACGGCGCGGTGCCGGTGGCGATGCAGGTTGTCGATCCCGACTACGGGCTGATGCACCGCATCAAACTCGCGGAGGGCGCGTGGTTCACCGACCGCGACGCCGACCGCATGGCTCCGGCCGTCATCGTGAACGAGGCCTTCTGGAAGCGGCTCGGAAGCCCCGCCCTCTCGACGCACCCCACGGTCGAGCTGGTCGGCAACGGGCGCGTCATCGCCGTCATCACGGGCGTGACGCCCGCGCAGAGCGAGTGGGAGACCGAGCCGACCGCGTTCATGCTCACCGACTCGTTCATCCCGTTGCAGCCCGAGACGGCCGATCCGATGATGGGCGCCTACATGCCGTCGTACGAGATGTGGGTTCCCGACGGGTCGGCCGACCAGCTCACGGAATCGGTGAAGCGCGCACTCCAGTCCGAGCTCGGCGAGGGTGCGACCGTCGACGGATGGCGCAGCGACTACGCCGCCCAGGAGGGCGACCCGTTCCTGCCGATCAAGCTCATGGTGGTCGGTGTCGCGGTCGTCATCCTGCTGCTCGGTGCGCTCGGCCTGCTCACGATCGCACTCGTCACAGTGCGCGGACGCATCCGCGAGATCGGCATCCGGCGGTCGTTCGGCGCCTCCGCGGGCCGCGTGTTCTTCTCGGTGCTGATGGAGACGGTGGTCGGCACCTTCGTCGCGGGCGTCGTCGGCGTCGGGGTCGCGATCGCCCTCGTGCGCAGCCCGCTCATGGGCATGGCGCTCGGCGGGGCCGAGGTGCAGGACATGCCGGGGTTCCCGATCGAGGCGGCGCTGATCGGCATCGGGGCCGCCGTCGCGGTCGGCGCACTCGCCGGACTCCTGCCGGCGCTCGGTGCGGTTCGGGTGAAGGTGATCGACGCGATCCGGTTCTGAGGCGACGGGCGCCGGCGGCGCGAAACACCGCCGAAACACTCCGCGCGTAGCATCCGGCCATGGCGGCATTCACCATGCGGCCGGCTGCCCCCGACGACGGTTCGTTCCTCGCCGACATGGTGGTCGAGGCCGCGAACTGGCGATCGGGAGGCACCCGACCGCGACCGACGGTGCTCGCCGATCCCGCATCCCGCGGCTACATCTCGGGGTGGCAGCGACCGGCCGACCGCGGCGTCGTCGCGCTCGACGGCGAGGGCAGGCCGGTCGGCGCCGCCTGGTACCGACTGTTCGCCGCCGACGCGGCCGCCCACGGATTCGTCGCGGTCGGGGTGCCCGAACTCATCATCGGCGTGCGGCCGCTCTGGCGCGCGCAGGGTGTCGGACGCGGTCTGGTGCAGGCGCTCGCCGAGACCGCCCGCGGAGCCGGATTCGCCCGACTCGCGCTGAGCGTCGAGCACGGCAACTTCGCCGCCTCGCTCTACCGCTCAGAGGGCTTCGCCGTCGTCGCCTCACATGGCGGGCGCGACACGATGGTGCGTTCGCTGGGCTGACCTCCGGGGCTCGCTTCCGCTGGAATCCGGGGGCGAATGGCACGGCGGATCGCGAACACTCGCACCCGGCTGTCGCCCAGTGCGGGCGCGCGGCCGTAGCCTTGTGGACATGGCTACGAGCACCAGGTCGAACGGGCGTGCCTCGGGCGCGTCCTCGCGTGCTTCGAGTTCCCGAACCGCGCCCACGAAGAAGCTGCCGGCCGCGAGCACCCGCGCCGCCGCGACGAAGAAGGCGCCCGCCGCACCCGAGGGCCCGAACCTCATCGTGCGGGCTTGGATGGGTCTCGCGCACCTGACCGGCGGGGCGGCCCGCGCGCTCGGCCCCGAGACGCTCTCGAAGGAGGAGCGCCGCGACGGCCTGCCGTTCTTCATCGTGGTGCTCGCGATCATCGGCGCCGTCGTCGAGTGGTTCCTCATCAACGAGCCGGTCGCCCAGACCCTCGACTCATGGACCTTCGGCGGACTGTTCGGCCGCGTGGCCTTCGCGCTGCCCGTCGTCATGCTGCTGTTCGCGGTCTGGCTGTTCCGGCACCCGAGCTCGGTGCACGACAACACCCGCATCGGCATCGGGCTGGGCCTCCTGCTCCTGACCGTTTCGGCACTCTGCGACATCTTCGGCGGCCAGCCCGAGCCGCGCGAGGGCATGGCCGTGCTCGCACGTGCCGGCGGCATCCTCGGCTGGTTGGTCGCAGCGCCCCTCATCGCGCTCATCACCCAGGCCGGTGCTGCTGCGGTTGTGATCGTGCTGCTGCTCCTGTCGCTGCTCATCATCACGAAGACCCCGCCGAATCGCATCCCAGCGCGCTTCCGCGAGCTCTACGAATGGCTCTTCGGGGCGACCCACGACGAGACCGAGGCTCCGCCCGAGGCGAAGCCGAAGCGCGAGCGCAAGAAGTCGGTGCAGACCGAACTCGACGGCATCGACGCGCTCGGCGACGGCGACGACGAGGAGCCGAAGGGCGGCATGCTGCCGTGGTGGCGGCGCAACGACTCCAACCGTGAAGAGGACCCCGCCTTCGAGGTCGCCGGTGTCGAAGGCCTCACCGAGGTGTTCGGAGCAGGATCGGCCGCGGGCAGCTTCGAGACGCCGCTCGAGGGCGTCGGCCAGAACAGCTACAACACCGAGGTGCTCGGCGACCTCGAGCGCGCCGAGTCGGCGCTGCAGCAGTTCACCGGCGACGTGCCGCGCGGCGGCACCGGCCTCCGCGGCGACGACGCGGGCGCCACGAACGTGCTCGCCGCGTTCGACGTCGCGGGCGACGCCGGAGATGCTGCGGGTCTGCCGGGCACCGACGCACCCGATGCGTCGGAGTTCGATGCGGAAGCGGCATCCGAACCCGATCGCCCCTACAACCTCCCCGCGGCGTCGACGCTCGCCGCCGGTGCTCCGGCCAAGAAGCGCTCGCAGGCCAACGACGACGTCGTGCGGCAGATCACCGGCGTGCTCGAGCAGTTCGGCGTCGATGCGAAGGTCACCGGCTTCTCGCGCGGCCCGACCGTGACGCAGTACGAGATCGAGCTCGGCCCCGGCGTGAAGGTCGAGCGCGTCACCGCGCTGTCGAAGAACCTCGCCTACGCCGTCGCCTCGAACGAGGTGCGCATCCTCTCGCCGATCCCCGGCAAGAGCGCGATCGGCATCGAGATCCCGAACGCCGACCGCGAGATCGTGACCCTCGGCGACGTGCTGCGCTCGGGCAACGCCGCGAATGCGACGCACTCGATGACGATCGGCGTCGGCAAGGACGTCGGCGGCGGCTACGTCGTCGCCAACCTCGCGAAGATGCCGCACCTCCTCGTCGCCGGCTCGACGGGCTCCGGCAAGTCGAGCTTCGTGAACTCGATGATCACGTCGCTCCTGATGCGCGCGAAGCCCTCCGATGTGCGCATGGTCCTCATCGACCCGAAGCGCGTCGAGCTCGCCCCGTACGCGGGCGTGCCCCACCTCATCACGCCGATCATCACGAACCCGAAGAAGGCCGCAGAGGCGCTCTCGTGGGTCGTGAAGGAGATGGACATGCGGTACGACGACCTCGCGTCGTTCGGCTTCCGCCACATCGACGACTTCAACAAGGCCGTCGTGAACGGCGAGATCGTGCTGCCGGCCGGCTCCGAGCGCAAGCTCAAGCCGTACCCGTACCTGCTCGTCGTCGTCGACGAGCTCGCCGACCTCATGATGGTCGCCCCGCGCGACGTCGAGGACTCGATCGTGCGCATCACGCAGCTCGCCCGCGCCTCCGGCATCCACCTCGTGCTCGCGACGCAGCGGCCCTCGGTCGACGTCGTCACCGGCCTCATCAAGGCGAACGTGCCGTCGCGGCTCGCGTTCGCCGTGACGAGCGTCACCGACTCGCGCGTCATCCTCGACCAGCCGGGTGCCGACAAGCTCATCGGCCAGGGCGACGCGCTCTTCCTGCCCATGGGCGCGTCGAAGCCGCTCCGCGTGCAGGGCGCCTGGGTGAGCGAAGACGAGATCGAGCGGGTCGTCAAGCACGTCACCCGTCAGGCACGTCCGGAGTACCGGCAGGATGTCGCGGAATCCGCCCCCCGAAAAGAGATCGACTCCGACATCGGCGACGACCTCGAGCTGCTGCTCGCGGCGGCCGAGCTCGTGGTGTCGACCCAGTTCGGCTCGACGTCGATGCTGCAGCGCAAGCTCCGCGTGGGCTTCGCGAAGGCCGGGCGCCTCATGGACCTGCTCGAGTCGCGCGAGATCGTCGGCCCGTCCGAGGGATCGAAGGCGCGCGACGTGCTCGTGACCGCCGAGCAGCTGCCCGGCGTGCTCGCCCGACTCCGCGGCGAGGAGCCCGCCGCGGCACCGGCAGCGCGCCCGGCTGCGGCGCCCGCGCAGACCGGCCCGCTCGGCGGCGGCATCGCCCCCACCGAGGCGTACGACGCTCCCGACGCGCGCTACGACGATCCCGTCGCCCGCATGAGCGAGGGCCTGCCCGAGGTCGAGGGCGACACCGACGAAGACGCCTGGGGCCTCACCGGCCGCGACTGAGCCGCGACCGGTCCGGCGCGCACGTCGGCCGCTCCACGCGAGCGCCCGGCCGGTAGTCTGACCGTATGACCTCTTCCGCCGGCACCCCCGCGCGATCGGCGAACTGGAACCTTCCGAACGCGATCACCGTCGTCCGCATCCTCGCTGCGCCCGTCTTCTTCTGGATGCTGCTCGCCGACGGGGGTGCCGACGGCGCGCTGCGGTGGTGGGCGGCGGCGCTGTTCATCGTCGCGATCGCGACCGACGGCATCGACGGTCACATCGCGCGCTCGCGCGGACTCGTGACCGACCTCGGCAAGATCCTCGATCCGATCGCCGACAAGCTCCTCACGAGTGGCGCGCTCGTCTGCCTCTCGATCCTCGGCGAGCTGCCCTGGTGGGTCACCGCGATCATCGTCGTGCGCGAGGTCGGCATCACCGTCTGGCGCCTGGTCGAGCTCCGCCGCGGCAACGTCGTGCCCGCGTCATCCGGCGGAAAGCTCAAGACGCTCGTGCAGGCGGTCGCGATCTCGTTCGCACTCGTGCCGCTCTGGACCGTCGTCGGCGACTGGATCTTCTGGGTCAACGGCGTGCTCATGACCGCGGCCGTCGTGCTCACGGTGTGGTCGGGTCTGCTCTACGTGCGCGACGCCGTGCGTCTCGCACGCGCACCGCGCGACGCGGGCTGAGACGAGCGAGCGGATGCCTCCTGCCACCGAAGACCCGGCAGCCCGGCTGATCGCCGAGCTCACCGAGCGCGGCCTGCGGGTCGCCGTCGCGGAGTCGCTGACGGGCGGGCTCGTGGTCGCCGAGCTCACGAGCGTGCCCGGGGCATCCGTCGTGGTCAGCGGCGGCGTCGTCGCGTACGACACCGCCGTCAAGCGGTCGGTGCTCGGGGTCGATGCCGGCCTGCTCGCCGCCGAGGGCGCCGTGCACCCCGAGGTCGCCCGGCAGATGGCCGATCGCGTGCGCACCGTGCTCGCGGTCGACGGACGAGCGGCCGAACTCGGCGTCGCGACGACCGGGGTCGCCGGGCCGACCGATCAGGACGGCAAGCCGCCGGGCACGGTGTTCGTCGGCATCGCGTTCGGTGCCGAGATCGAGACGATCGAGCTCGCGCTCCGCGGCAGCCGCGCGGAGATCCGGGTCGCGACCGTGCAAGCCGCGATCGACGCGGCGCTCGCGCGGCTCCCTCGGGCCTGAGTCGAGCAGCGACCCGAGCCGTCGGGCCCGGTCCGTCGGCCTACTCCGTCGGCCCCGCGGTCAGGCGAGCGGGCGCGTGTGCGGCGCGCGGTACCGGTGCTCGGGGCGTCCAGCGTTGCCGTAGCGGGGCGAGACCTCGGCGACACCGCGCGACACGAGGTGCTCGAGGTAGCGACGCGCGCTGACCCGAGACATGCCGAGGGATTCGGCGATCTCGGCTGCCGAGGCATCCGCTTCGCACGCGGCCAGTTGCGCGGCGACGCGCTCGAGGCTCACCGGTGACAGGCCTTTGGGGAGCACGGCTCGTCGGGTCGATGCGCCCCCGAGCATCTGGTCGACGGCACGCTGATCGAGTGCTGCACCCGGCATCGCGGAGTCGGCGACGATGCCGCGGCGCACCTCGTCGAGTCGTTCGCCGAGCGCTGCACCCGAGAACGGCTTCACGAGGTAGTGGCGCACGCCGAGCTGCCGCGCCCGGCGGACCGTGTCGAGGTCGCGCGCCGCGGTCACGGCGATGACCTCGACGTCGTCGTCGTCGGCGCGAAGGCGCCGCAGCACGTCGATGCCGCCGAGGTCGGGCAGGTAGACGTCGAGCAGTACGAGCTGCGGCCGGTGCAGCTCGATCGCCGCGAGCGCCTCGGCGCCCGTGTGGGCCTCCGCCACGACCGTGAAGCCGGGCCGTGCGTCGACGAAGGCGCGATTGACCTGCGCCACGGCGAAGTCGTCGTCGACGATGACGACGCGGAGATCGCTCATGCGCGTGCTCCGAGGTCGGCGGCCGCGATCGTCGCAGCGCGCTCGCGGTCGCCGGGTCCGGGCCACGGGAGTCGTACCGTGAACCGTGCCCCGCCCGTCGGCGAGGCGGTGACGGCCGCGGAACCGCCGAGCCGATCGGCGATGCGAGTGACGATCGTGAGCCCGATGCCTCGCCGTGCCTTGCCCGGTGCGGCTGATTTCTCGCTCACATCGGGTTCGAAGATCGCCGCGCGGCGATCTTCGGGCACGCCGGGGCCGTCGTCGTCGACGCGGACGACCACGGTCGCCGGCTCGAGGTCGTCGCGGATCGAGAGCGTCACCCGACCCCCGAGCACGCACGCCTCGATCGCGTTGTCGAGCAGGTTGCCGACGACGGTCAGCAGCTCGGTCCGCGGAGCGTCGTCGCCCGCCGCATCGAGGTGCGATTCGGGGTCGAGACGGAGTTCGATGCCGAGCTCCTGCGACCGCGAGCGCTTGGCGAGCACGAGCGCGGCCGTCTCGACGTCGCCGATGCCGTCGTGCTCGTCGAGCGTCGAGAGTGCGCCGCCGCTGCCGACGCGCTCGATGAACGCGATCGCGGCCTCGACGTGTCCGAGCTCGAGCAGTCCGCTCACGACGTGCAGCTTGTTGGCGAACTCGTGCGACTGCGCCCGCAGGCCCTCAGCGAGACCCTGGGCTCCCTCGAGCTCGCGGAGGACCGTCTCGAGCTCGGTGCGGTCGCGCAGGATCGCGATCGAGCCGATCTCGCGACCGTCGACGCCGACCCGGTCGCCGTGCACGAGCAGCACCCGTTCACCCGAGAGCACGAGCGTCTCGCGATCCTCGCCCGACGCGATGAACGCGGCGAGCTCGCGATCGAGCACCGCGTCGACCTGCGCGCCGAGCACCGCGGCCGGTTCGTCGATGTCGAGGAGGCGTGCGGCCGCATCGTTCATCAGCACGATCCGGCCGTTGTCGTCGACGGCGACGAGCCCCTCGCGGATGCCGTGCAGCATCGCCTCGCGGGTCTCGAGGAGCGCCCGGATCTCGTCGGGCTCGAGCCCGTAGATGCGGCGACGGATGACGCGGCCGATCCATGCCGAACCGACCACCCCGATCACCGCGGCCGCGACGAGCGCGACGAGGAGCATCGTGAGGCCGCCCGCGAAGTCGGCGCGCAGCTCGGACTCGAGGATGCCCACCGAGACCTGCCCCATGACCTCGCCGTCGGCCGCGAAGATCGGCACCTTCACGCGCCACGACTCGCCGAGCGTGCCCGTCTGGGTGCCGACGTAGACCTGGCCGGAGAGCGGGATCGCCGGGTCGGTCGAGACCTTCTCGCCGATGCGATCGGGGTTCGGGTGCGAGTAGCGGATGCCGAGGTCGTTCGCCACGACGATGTACGTGACATCGGAGGCGCGGCGCACGACCTCCGCGACGGGCTGGATCGTCGCCGCGGGGTCGAGATCGTCGAAGGCCTCGGTGATGACGGGGAGCCCGGCGACCGACTGAGCGACGGCGACCATGCGGTCCTCGTAGGCGTCTCGCAGCTGCTGCTCCTGCATCCAGACGGCGGCGACGCCCGTGCCGACCACGGTCGTGAGCACGATGACGATCTGCAGCAGCAGGAGCTGCATGCCAAGCGTCATCGACCGGCCCATCCGTCAAGTGTGCCGCACGACGCCGCAGTGCCTGGCCGCTGGACCGTGACCAATACGACCGAATCGACCGAAACGACCAGTACGACCGTTACGACCGCAGGCTTCCGGCCGCGGTCGCGCCCGCCCTAGCGTCGGCGGCACATCGATCGTCACGCCCGCGGATCTCCCGGGCACTCAAGGAGGAGCATTGCGATCTCACAGCGGGCCGCGCACGTCGGCCGCACTCACTCGAACCACCCGTACGGCGACCCGCGTCGGGTTCGCGGGCGTCGGCGTCGCCGCGCTGCTGGGCCTCGCCGCATGCGCGGCCCCGGCCGGCAGCGACGCGGGCGAGACGGATGCCGCAGCGGCATCCCTCGACGCCGTGAACCTCATCGCCCCGGCCGACCCCGGCGGCGGCTGGGACCAGACGGCCCGTGCCATGTCCCAGGTCCTGACCGATGAAGGCCTCGTCACGCAGGCGCCGGTGCAGAACATCGGCGGGGCCGGCGGCACCGTCGGCCTCGCGTCGCTCGCCAACGAGAAGGACCCGGCGACGCTCATGGTCACCGGGCTCGTCATGGTCGGCGCGGTCGAGACGAACGCCTCCGACGTGCGCATCGAGGACATGACCCCGATCGCGAAGCTCACCGAGGAGGCGCTCGTGCTCGTCGTGCCGGCCTCGTCGCCGTACAAGACCACCGAGGACCTCGTCGATGCGATCGTCGACGAGGGCGCGGCGATCTCGGTCACCGGCGGTTCGGCCGGCGGCGCCGACCACATCCTCGCCGGCATGCTCCTGACCGAGGCCGGAGTGGACCCCGCCGACATCCCGTCGACCCTCAACTACATCCCGAACTCGGGCGGCGGCGAGGCCGTCACGATGCTGCTCGGCAACACCGTGCAGGCCGGCATCTCGGGCGTCGGCGAGTTCGTCGAGCAGATCGAGGCCGGCGAACTCCGTGCGCTCGCCGTCTCCTCGCCCGAGCCCGTCGAACTGCTGCCCGACACTCCGACCCTCATCGACGAGGGCTACGACGTCCAGCTCACGAACTGGCGGGGCCTCCTCGCACCCGGCGGCATCTCCGACGCAGAGGTCGAGGCGCTCACGACGCTCGTCACCGAACTGCACGACTCGGAGGGCTGGACCGCGACGCTCGCCGACAAGGGTTGGGCCGACGCGTTCCTCGTCGGCGCCGAGTTCCAGTCGTTCCTCGACGGCAACATCACCGAGGTGACGAAGACGCTCACCACGATCGGCCTGGTCGCCCCGTGACCGACGCCGCTCAGGCTCCCCTCGGCGCTGCGGCGCCGGGGGGAGCCGCCCCCGTTCGCGCGCCGATCGGCGAGTACGTCTTCGCCGCGGTGTGCGCCGCGCTGGGTGCCTACGCGATCATCGGGGCCGGATTCATCCGCGTGCCACCGGGCTCGGCGAGCGTGCTCGGGCCCCGGGTCTTCCCGTACGCCGTCGGGGTACTGCTCGTCGCGGCATCCGTCGTGGTCGTGGTGCAACTCGCCCGCGGCCGCCGTGGAGTGCCCGACGAGGGGGAGGACGTCGACCCCGACGCGCCGACCGACTGGCTCACCGTCGTCAAGCTCGTCGTCTGCTTCCTCTCGCAGATCGTGCTCATCGAGTTCGCGGGCTGGCCGCTCGCGGTGACGGTGCTCTTCGCCGGGGCTGCCTGGTCGCTCGGCGCGAAGCGCTGGTGGATGGCCGTGGTCATCGGGTTCGGCCTCGGCATCGTCACCCAACTCGTCTTCGGCTCGTGGCTCGGACTCTCGTTGCCCGCCGGCCCCCTCCTCGACTGGATCCCGATCTTCCATGGATAGCCTCACCGCACTGCTCGAGGGGTTCGCCACCGCGCTGCAGCCCCAGTACCTGCTCTACGCCCTCTTCGGCGTGTTCATCGGCACCGCCGTCGGCGTCCTCCCGGGCATCGGCCCCGCGATGACCGTCGCGCTCCTGCTGCCGCTCACGTACTCGCTCGACCCCACCGGCGCGCTCATCGTCTTCGCCGGCATCTACTACGGCGGCATGTACGGCGGGTCGACGACCTCGATCCTGCTGAACACGCCGGGGGAGTCCGCGTCGATCGTGACGGCGCTCGAGGGCAACCGCATGGCGAAGGCCGGGCGAGGGGCGGCGGCCCTCGCGACCGCGGCGATCGGATCGTTCGTCGCGGGAACGGCGGCGACCCTCGCGCTCACCTTCCTCGCCCCCGGCATCTCGAAGCTCGCGGTGCAGCTCGGGCCCGCCGACTACTTCGCCCTCATCGTCGTCGCCTTCCTGACGGTCGGCGCGCTGCTCGGCTCGAGCGTGCCGCGCGGGCTCGTCTCGCTCGGCCTCGGCCTCCTGCTCGGGCTCGTCGGCACCGAGGTGCTCTCGGGCCAGCAGCGCTACACCTTCGGCATCCCGAGCCTCGCCGACGGCATCGACGTCGTGATCATCGCGGTCGGCCTCTTCGCCCTCGGCGAGACGCTCTACGTGGCGTCGCGGCTCCGGCACGGCGCCGTCCGCGTCATCCCGGTCACGAAGGGGTGGCGCAACTGGATGACCCGCAGCGACTGGTCCCGCTCATGGCGTCCGTGGCTGCGCGGCACCGCGATCGGCTTCCCGATCGGCACGATCCCGGCGGGCGGGGCGGATGTCGCGACCTTCCTCTCCTACGCGACGGAGCGGAAGCTCGCGAAGGGCGATGCGCGGGCGGAGTTCGGTCGCGGCGCCATCGAGGGCGTCGCAGGACCCGAAGCCGCGAACAACGCGGCGGCGGCGGGCGTGCTCGTTCCGCTCCTCACGCTCGGGCTCCCGACCACGGCGACGGCCGCCATCATCATCTCGGCGTTCCAGTCCTACGGGATCCGCCCGGGGCCGATGCTCTTCGAGAACCAGTCGGGCCTCGTATGGGCGCTCATCGCGAGCCTCTACATCGGCAACGTCATGCTGCTCGTGCTGAACCTGCCGCTCGTCGGCATGTGGGTGAAGGTGCTGCGCATTCCCCGGCCGTACCTCTATGCGGGCATCCTCGCATTCGCGGGGCTCGGCGCGTACGCGCTGCACTTCAACGTCTTCGACACGGTGACGCTGCTCGCGGTCGGCCTCGTCGGCTTCTTCATGCGCCGCTACGGGTACCCGGTGGCGCCGATGGTCGTCGGCGGCATCCTCGGTCCGATGGCCGAGGAGCAGCTGCGCAAGTCGATGGCCATCAGCCAGGGCGACCTCGCCTACCTCGTGCACAGCCCGTTCGCGATCGTGGCCTACAGCACGCTCGCCGTCATCATCGTGCTCGGCATCTGGCTGAAGCGGCGCAAGGCGAAGCTCGAAGCGACGCCGACCCTCGTGCCGACGGCGGCGATCGCGGCCGTGGGGGATCGGGAGCACGAGACATCCGGGAGTCGAAGGGATTCCGGCCGGGACGCGGAATAGTCTTCGTGAACACCCTGTTACATGTGGCAGGTTCACACGAAAGCCCCAGTGTGCAACGCTAGATTGGAAGCACGGAGAGTCGGCTAGACTGACGCTCCCGTTTCCGGCTTCCAGCGGAGCCGCAGGCAGAGAGAAGGAGGTTCCCGATGGTCCTGGTTCGACAGGAGATCGGCGATGTGCTGAGGGACTTCCGCCTGCAGAAGGGTCGTACCCTTCGCCAGGTCGCGTCCAAGGCCAGCGTCGCACTCGGCTACCTGAGCGAGGTGGAGCGAGGTCAGAAAGAGGCGTCCTCCGAGATCCTCGCCTCCGTCGCCGACGCACTCGACACGCCCATCTCGGTGATCATGCACGAGGTCGGCGACCGCATCGCAGTGCTCGAGGGCCTCTCAGTGGTGCCCGACAGCCTGCCCGACGAGCTCGTGGCGGAGTTCGACGCCGACCTGATGGTCCGCTGACCACTCCACGCACGCAACGCAGATCGGCCGGTCCTCGGACCGGCCGATCGTCTGTCCAGAGGTGATCCGGTGAAGCAGAGCGAGTTCCAGGCCGCGGTCGCAGAGGAGTTCGGCGTCGGCTACGGCGGCGCGATCGTCGGCGACCTCGTGCTCACCGCGCTCGGCGGCCGCACCGCCCGTGAGGCTCTTGCCGCCGGGGTGCGCCCGCGCGAGGTCTGGCTCGCGCTCTGCGAGGCGACGGATGTCCCGGAGGAGCGCCGACACGGCGCCGGCCGCCCGGTGCCCGGCGAGACGCGCACGCCGAGACACCCGTAGTGCTGCGGTTCGCCGCGCCATCGAGGCTCGCAGTCGCGTCCGAAGACGTGTTCGACACGCGGGCGATTCTTCGAACATGCGTTCGGGAGCTGGGGTAGGCTCCTCAACAGCAGGAGCTTCAGCGCAGCTGTCCACATCCCCGTCGTATCGACGACGGATGTCGGTGGCCGACCATACGGTCGATGCGTCGGAACACACCGCAATCGCCTTGTCGCACGACGCCGCGGGTCAGCACCGAACGGTCAGCACTCGCAACGTGGAACGACAGCCTAGAGGCAGCAGCAATCGAGCAAGAAGGAGCCCCACCCATGGCATCAGCAGCAGACCGCGAGAAGTCACTCGAGACCGCCCTCGCGCAGATCGACCGCCAGTTCGGCAAGGGCTCGGTCATGCGCCTCGGCAGCGAAGAGCGCGCTCCCGTCGAGGTCATCCCCACCGGCTCGATCGCCCTCGACATCGCGCTCGGCATCGGCGGTCTCCCGCGCGGCCGCATCATCGAGATCTACGGCCCCGAGTCGTCGGGTAAGACGACGCTGACCCTCCACGCCATCGCCAACGCGCAGCGCAACGGCGGCATCGCCGCGTTCATCGATGCCGAGCACGCGCTCGACCCCGAGTACGCGAAGAAGCTCGGCGTCGACATCGACGCGCTGCTCGTCTCCCAGCCCGACACGGGTGAGCAGGCGCTCGAGATCGCCGACATGCTCGTGCGCTCCGGCTCCATCGACCTCATCGTCATCGACTCGGTCGCGGCGCTCGTTCCCCGTGCCGAGATCGAGGGCGAGATGGGCGACTCCCACGTCGGCCTCCAGGCCCGACTCATGTCGCAGGCGCTCCGCAAGCTCACGGGTGGTCTCAGCCAGACCAACACCACGATGATCTTCATCAACCAGCTGCGCGAGAAGATCGGCGTGTTCTTCGGCAGCCCCGAGACCACTGCGGGCGGCAAGGCGCTGAAGTTCTACGCCTCGGTGCGCCTCGATATCCGTCGCATCGAGACGATGAAAGACGGCACCGAGGCGGTGGGCAACCGCACTCGCGTCAAGGTCGTGAAGAACAAGATGGCCCCGCCCTTCAAGCAGGCCGAGTTCGACATCCTGTACGGCACCGGCATCTCGCGTGAGGGCAGCCTCATCGACTTCGGCGTCGACCAGGCCATCGTCAAGAAGTCGGGCGCGTGGTACACGTACGACGGCGACCAGCTCGGCCAGGGCAAAGAGAACGCCCGCAACTTCCTGCTGCAGAATCCCGACATCGCTGCTGACATCGAGCAGAAGATCCTCGTCAAGCTGAACGTCGGCCAGCCGGCCGGTACTGCGGCGCCGGCGAACGTCGAGCCCATCGCACCGAAGCTCGGTCGCAAGGGCGCCTGAGTTCCGAACCACGACATGACCGGGGTGAGTCAGACATGAGCGACGCATCATCAGAACGACTCGCCCCGGTCACGTACCTGCCGTGGGCGAAGGCGGAGACGCCGGCGCCGCCGGCCAGGTCATCGCGGAGCCGGCCGACGGTCGAGCCGGAGGTCGAATCCGAAGCGCCGGCCGTCGCGGCATCGCGGAGTCGGCCGAATGCCGACGGCGGTCGTGGTGGGCGCCTTCGTTCCGTCTCGCGCAACGAGACGTGGGCGGAGTCGGAGTCGTCGGAACCCGAGGAGTCCGGGGCGGAGCGCGACGAGCGCATCGACCGGCTCGTCATCTCACGGCTGCGGCGCTCGGCGCTCTCGGTGTCCGAGGTGCGCGCGGTGCTCGTCGAGCACGGGCTCGACGACATCGAGGTCGAGGAGTGGATCGAGCGGTACGAACGGCTCGGCTACCTCGACGACGCGAAGCTCGCCGAGCAGCTCGTGCACAGTCACGGCGTGCGCCGGGGCAAGGGCAGCGGGGCGATCATGCAGGAGCTCGGGCGCCGCGGCGTCGACAACGCACTCGCACGGGCAGCGGTCGAAGACCTCGATCCCGAGACCGAGCTCGAGAATGCTCGCACGGTCGCCGAGCGGCGGGCGCGTCAGCTGCGCGGCCTCGACCGGCAGACCGCCGAGCGTCGACTGTCCGCGTTCCTCCAGCGGCGGGGCTACCCGGGCGACGTCGTGCGCGAGGCGGTGACGGCGGCACTCTCCGCCGAAGGCTCGTAAACTGGTGCGATCATGAGCACCATTCACGACGTCTCCATCGATGAGATGACCGGCGACGAGCTCGCCGGAGCGGCAACGACGCCGCGCACCTACGAGGTCCGCACCTTCGGGTGCCAGATGAACGTGCACGACTCCGAGCGTCTCTCGGGCTCGCTCGAGGCCGCGGGCTATGTGCCCGCGGACGGCGCGGAGCCCGACGTCGTGGTCATCAACACGTGCGCCGTTCGTGAGAACGCCGACAACAAGCTCTACGGCAACCTCGGCCACCTCGCGTCGGTCAAGCGTCGCCACGAGGGCATGCAGATCGCGGTCGGCGGATGCCTCGCCCAGAAGGACAAGAACGTCATCCTCGAGAAGGCGCCGTGGGTCGACGTCGTCTTCGGCACCCACAACATGGGCGCGCTCCCGAGCCTCCTCGAGCGTGCGCGTCACAACGACGAGGCGCAGCTCGAGATCCTCGACTCGCTCGAGGTCTTCCCATCGACGCTGCCGACCAAGCGCGACTCCAGCTACAGCGGCTGGGTCTCGATCTCGGTCGGCTGCAACAACACGTGCACCTTCTGCATCGTGCCGGCGCTGCGCGGTAAAGAGAAGGACCGCCGGCCCGGCGACATCCTCGCCGAGATGCAGGCCCTCGTCGACGACGGCGTGATGGAGATCACCCTCCTCGGCCAGAACGTGAACTCCTACGGCGTCGAGTTCGGCGACCGGCAGGCGTTCGGCAAGCTGCTCCGAGCCGCCGGCCAGATCGAGGGCCTCGAGCGCATCCGCTTCACGAGCCCGCACCCTGCCGCATTCACCGACGACGTGATCGACGCGATGGCCGAGACGCCGAGCGTCATGCCGCAGCTGCACATGCCGTTGCAGTCGGGTTCCGACCGCATCCTCAAGGCGATGCGACGTTCCTACCGTTCCGAGAAGTTCCTCGGCATCCTCGACCGGGTGCGTGCGCGCATCCCGAACGCGGCGATCTCGACCGACATCATCGTGGGCTTCCCGGGCGAGACCGAGGAGGACTTCCAAGAGACCCTCCGCGTCGTCGAGGCGGCCCGATTCGCCTCGGCCTTCACCTTCCAGTACTCCATCCGCCCCGGCACGCCGGCGGCGACGATGGAGGACCAGGTCCCGAAGGAGGTCGTGCAGGAACGCTACGAACGGCTCCTCGCACTCCAGGACCGCATCTCGTGGGAGGAGAACCAGCGCCTCATCGGTCACCCCGTCGAGGTGCTCGTGGCCACCGGAGAGGGCAAGAAGGATGCAGAGACGCACCGCTTGAGCGGCCGGGCCGAAGACAGCCGTCTCGTGCACTTCGAGGTGCCGGCCGGCTCCGAACTGCCTCGCCCGGGCGACGTCGTCTCCGTCACCATCACGCAGGCCGCGCCGTTCCACCTGATCGCCGACTCGCTCGACGATGCCCCGCTCCGCATCCGCCGCACGCGTGCGGGCGACGCGTGGGATCGCGCGCAGGCGGAGAGCTGCGGCGTACCCGCCGGCCCCGGGGCATCCGCTGCCGGTCGGGTGTCGCTCGGCCTGCCCACGCTGCGTGCGCGCGGCACCGAGCCGCTCATCGCGCCCGGCGTCGGCACGATGCCGATCTACGACCCGTCCGACGGCCAACGCTGACGTGACGCTCATCGCGATCGTCGGTGCGACCGGCACGGGCAAGTCCGCGTTCGCGCTCGATCTGGCCGAGGCCTTCGGCAGGGTCGGCCGCGTCGCCGAGGTCGTGAACGCCGACGCCATGCAGCTCTACCGGGGCATGGACGTCGGCACGGCGAAGCTCCCGCTCGCCGAGCGCCGCGGGGTGCCGCACCACCTGCTCGACGTGCTCGACGTGGTCGACGAGGCATCCGTCGCCGAGTACCAGTCGGCAGCGCGAGCCGCGGTCGACGACGTGATCGCGCGCGACGGCGTCGCACTGCTCGTCGGCGGCTCGGGCCTGTACGTCTCGTCGGTCATCCACGACTTCCGCTTTCCGGGCACGGATGCCGCGGTGCGCGCGCGACTCGAGGCCGAACTCGCCGAGCGGGGTCCGGGCATGCTCCATGCGCGCCTCCGCGAGATCGACCCCGAGACGGCGGCGAGCGTCGACGCGCAGAACGGGCGCCGGCTCGTGCGCGCCCTCGAGGTGATCGAGGTGACCGGTGAGCCCAAGGCGGCTCGGCTGCCCGACGAACCCGTGTCGTGGCGGCCTCACGGCGTCGTGCACCTCCGCAGCGATCGGGCGACCCTCGTCGAGCGCCTCGACGAGCGGGTCGAGTGCATGTGGCGCGACGGTCTCGTCGACGAGGTGCGGGGGCTCATCCCGGCCGGCATCGAGCAGGGCGTGACCGCACGCAAGGCCATCGGCTACGCGCAGGCACTCGGCGAGATCACGGGCCGCCTCTCGCAGGCCGAGGCGATCGCCGAGACGCAGCAGCTCACCCGCACCTACGCGCGGCGGCAGGTGAGCTGGTTCAAGCGCTATCGCGACGCGGTCACGATCGATGCGGATGACGCCGTCGCACGCGGCACCGAACTCGCCCGGATCGCAGCGACAGACTGATCGATGGCTTTCGACCTGCGGCTCGCCGAGGGCGCCGGATCGCAGCCGTCAACTGATCGATGGCATTCGATCTGCGGCTCGCCGAGGGGCGCCGGATCGCAGCCATAGACTGATCGGATGGCATTCGATCTGCGGTTCACAAAGGGCCAGGGCACGGGCAACGACTTCGTGCTCTTCAGCGACCCCGAGGGGGAGTCCGAGCTCACCCCGACCCAGATCGCCGCGGTGTGCGACCGCCGGTTCGGCGTGGGTGCCGACGGCGTCATCCGCGCGGTTCGCTCGGCGAACCTCGACGCGGGCGCCGCATCACTGGCCGAAGACCCGCAGGCCCTCTGGTTCATGGACTACTGGAACGCCGACGGCACCGTCTCCGAGATGTGCGGCAACGGCATCCGCGTCTTCACGAGCTACCTGATCGACCAGGGGCTCGCCGACCTCGGCGTGAACGACTCGATCGCGATCGGCACCCGCGCCGGCGTTCGCACCGTGCGCCGCACGGCGACGGGCTTCGAGGCCGACCTCGGCCCGTGGCGCCTCGACGGCGGCGAGCCGCTCGTGCGCGGCAAGAGCCTGCCGGTCGCCCGGCCGGGTCTCGGCATCGACGTCGGCAACCCGCACATCGTCGTCGCCCTCGCCGATGACGATGAGCTCGACGGACTCGACCTCTCGTACCAGCCGGTCATCGAGCCCGAACCCGCGGCGGGCGCCAACATCGAGTTCGTCGTGCCTGCGGAGCCCCTCGTCGAAGACGGCGTCGGCCGCATCCGCATGCGCGTGCACGAGCGCGGCTCGGGCGAGACGCTCTCGTGCGGCACGGGGGCCGTGGCCTCCGCGCTCGCGGTGCGCTACTGGGCGGGCGAAGCCGCCCCCGACCGCTGGCGCGTGCAGGTGCCGGGCGGCGTGCTCGGCGTGCGCCTGTTCCAGGCGGCCGACGGAGAGCACGCGGCCCTTTCGGGGCCGGCGGAGCTCGTCTTCGACGGCGTCCTCAGCCTCGCCTGAGCCGGCAGCCGCACCCGCCGTTCGCGGGCGCATGCCGCACGGTCAGCGAGCGGATGCCGCGGCGCTCACCTCGAGCACCCGGAAGCCCTTGTCCTGCGCGACCCGGTCGACGTCGAAGTCGAGCTCGTCGGCGATCCATCGCTGCAGCGACTCGGCGCCGAGGTGCTTCGCGACGACGAGCCACGCGCTCGCATCATCGGCCAGGCGGGGGAGCCAGTGCTCGAGGAGCGCGTGCAGCTCGGCCTTGCCCACGCGGATGGGCGGGTTCGACCAGATGCCGGCGAAGCGCACGTCGGCGGGAACATCGCCCGGCAGCACCGCGTTGACATTGGTGATGCCGAGGCGTGCCGTGTTGCGGCGCACGAGGTCGAGGGCGCGTTCGTTCACGTCGACGGCCCACACCGTGGCATCCGGAGCCCGGAGCGCCAGTGAGATCGCGATCGGGCCCCAACCGCAGCCGAGGTCGAGCAGGTCACCGCTCGCCGGCGGCTCGGGGGCACGGTCGAGCAGGATGCGGGTGCCGGTGTCGAGGTGCTCGGGGCTGAAGACGCCGCCCGAGGTCGAGAGCGACAGCTCGCGCCCGGCGAGGGTCACGGAAATGGTGCGGAGAGTGGCCTCGCCGCCCGGACGAGAGGAGAAGTAATGGTCGGAGGCCATACAGGGGAACCTATCGCAGCGATGGGAACTAGGGTTAATGCGATGAATGACGCCGAACAGAACGCCGCAGACGACGCCGTCGAGCGGGTCCTCAAGGGTGCAGAGACGAAGGCCGGCGTGACCCGATTCGGATCCGACGCCGCCGAAGCGCTCATGTCGCCCGACTCGGTCGACCTGTTCGCCTCCGACACCGACGGCGAGCAGTACGACCGCGAGGCGCGGGCCGGCCTCCGCCGGGTCGGCGGACTCTCCACCGAGCTCGAAGACGTCACCGAGGTCGAGTACCGGCAGCTGCGGCTCGAGAACGTCGTGCTCATCGGCGTGTACTCGCAGGGCTCGCAAGACGAGGCCGAGAACTCCATGCGCGAGCTCGCCGCCCTCGCAGAGACGGCGGGCGCCCGCGTGCTCGACGGCGTGCTGCAGCGTCGCCCGCACCCCGATCCCAGCACGTACCTCGGTCGAGGCAAGGTCGACGAGCTGCGGCACATCGTCGCCTCGCTCGGTGCCGACACCGTCGTCGCCGACACCGAACTCGCGCCGAGCCAGCGGCGTGCCCTCGAAGACGCGATCAAGGTCAAGGTCATCGACCGCACCGCCGTCATCCTCGACATCTTCAGCCAGCACGCGAAGAGTCGCGAGGGCAAGGCCCAGGTCGAACTCGCGCAGCTCGAGTACCTCCTGCCGCGACTGCGCGGCTGGGGTGAGTCGATGTCCCGCCAGGCCGGTGGCCAGGTCGGCGGCGCCGGGGCCGGAATGGGCTCCCGCGGACCCGGTGAGACGAAGATCGAGCTCGATCGTCGCCGCATCCATTCGCGCATGGCGAAGCTCCGCAAGCAGATCGCGGGTATGAAGCCGGCACGTGAGGCCAAGCGCGCCAATCGCAAGCGCAACGCCGTGCCGTCGGTCGCGATCGCGGGCTACACGAACGCCGGAAAGTCGAGCATCCTGAACCGCATCACCGGCGCAGGCGTGCTCGTCGAGAACGCCCTGTTCGCGACGCTCGACGCGACCGTGCGCCGCAACACGACGGCCGACGGGCGCATCTACACGATCGCCGACACCGTCGGCTTCGTGCGCAACCTCCCGCACCAGCTCGTCGAGGCGTTCCGCTCGACGCTCGAGGAGGTCGGCGACTCCGACCTCATCGTGCACGTCGTCGACGCCGCCCACCCCGACCCGGCCGGGCAGATCGCCACGGTGCGCGACGTCATCGGCGAAGTCGGTGCGCGCGACATCCCCGAGCTCATCGTCTTCAACAAGGCCGACCTCGTGACTCCCGAAGACCGCCTCGTGCTGCGCGGTCTCGAGCCTGGTGCGATCTTCGCCTCCGCCCGAACGGGCGAGGGCGTCTCCGAGGTGCTCGAGGCGATCGCGCGCATGATGCCCGATCCTGCCGTCGAGATCGACCTGCTCGTGCCGTACGACCGGGGCGACGTCGTCTCGACGCTGCACGAGACCGGTCGAGTGCTCTCGATCGAGTACGACGAAGAGGGAACGCGCGTGCGTGCGCTCGCATCGCCCGAGCTGGCCGGCCAGCTCGAGGAGTTCGCGGCGGCCTCCGCGGGTCGCTGAGCCGCGGCATCCGCTCGCAGGACTGACCTGCGGATGCTTCGGCGACCCCTGCCTCGGCGACGCCTGCCTCGGCGACGCCGACGTGTCACTGTGCGTCACAGTCATGGCGGCGCTGCGCGCTGCCGCGTATCGTCGCTCCTGATCGATCAGTGACCGGCCGAAGCCGGTCGCTTGGAGCGACCGCCGAGCCCGGCACCCGCCCGCGACATCCACCCGCCGTTCCGGCCGGGGGAACGCGGCCTGCCGTGTTCTTCCCGTTGCCGCTCGCCACGCAGGAGCACCATGGCATCGACCGCAACCGACGCATCGGGCGCCGACTGTCCGCCCAGGCTGCCGCTCTCCTTCGAACTCTTCCCGCCGCGCACCGACGCCGCGGCGCTGGCCCTCGGCCGCACGATCGACCGGCTCGCCGAGGTCGACCCTTCGTTCATCTCGGTGACGTTCGGCGCCGGCGGCAGCTCGCGCGCCCGCTCGCTGACGGTGCTCCGCTACATGCTCGAGCACACGCACGTCGAGCCGATGGCCCACCTGACCTGCGTGGGATCCTCGCACGCCGAGGCCAACCGGCTCGTGCGCGAGTTCCTCGACGCGGGCATCACGAGCTTCCTCGCGCTGCGCGGGGACCCGCCGGCCGACGCCGACCCCGACGCGGGCATCGGCGACCTGGGCAGCGCTGCCGAACTCGTACAGCTCATCCACCGGGTGCAGGAGGAGCGCGAGCCCTTCGAGCAGGTCGGAGTCCCCGGCAACCCCGGTGCATCGCGCATCACGGCGCGGCCCCGGCCCGAGCGCGTCGCGGTCGCCGCATTCCCGACGGGGCATCCGCGGTCGCGGAACCTCGGACACGACGTCGACACGCTCCTCGCGAAGGAGATCGCCGGAGCGAACCTCGCCATCACTCAGCTCTTCTGGCGGGCCGACGACTACCTCGGCTTCGTCGAGCGCGCTCGCGCGGGCGGCGTCACGATCCCCATCCTTCCGGGCATCATGCCGGTCACGACCCCCACCCGCCTCGCGCGGCTGACGGAGCTGACCGGCGTCGAACCGCCCGCGGCGCTCGCCATCGACCTCGAGATCGAACCGGATGCCGCTGCGCAGACCGAGCTCGGCATCGCCTTCGCCACCCGGCTCGCCGCCGAGGCGATCGCAGGCGGCGCACCCGGCCTGCATCTCTACACCTTCAACCGCCATGAAGCCGTGCTCGACGTCGTCGACCGGCTCGGACTGCGAACCGACCGGTTCGCCGACGAGAGGAACACCGCACGATGACCACCCCTGTCCCCGTCTTCCCCAACGCGACGATCCTGGGCTATCCGCGCATCGGTCGCCGCCGCGAGCTCAAGCGGGCCGTCGAGGCGTTCTGGGCCGGCTCGATCACGGCAGAACAGCTCGAGGGCGAGGCCGCGGCTCTGCGTGCCGCGACCCGTGAGCGCCTCGCGTCGCTCGGCCTCGCCCGCGCAGGCTCGGCGATCCCCGAGACGTTCTCGTTCTACGACCAGGTGCTCGACACCGCCGTCACCGTCGGTGCGGTGCCCGAGCGCTTCGCCGGACTCGCCGACGAGCAGGGCCGGCTCGACCTCGCCGCCTACTTCACGATCGCGCGAGGCGTCGGCGACGACGCCCCGCTCGAGATGACGAAGTGGTTCGACTCGAACTACCACTACCTCGTGCCCGAGATCGGCCCCGACACCGCGTTCTCCCTGCATGCCGAGCGCATCATCGCCGAGTTCGCCGAGGCGAAGGCGGCCGGGTTCACGACGCGGCCCGCGATCGTCGGCCCCGTGACCTTCCTGCTGCTCGCGAAGGCGGCCGACGGTGCTCCGGCCGGATTCGCGCCGATCGACCGACTCGCAGATCTCGTCCCGGTCTACGCGGCGCTGCTCGAGCAGATCGCCGCAGCCGGTGCGGAATGGGTGCAGCTCGACGAGCCCGCCCTCGTGAGCGAGAGCATCGACGTCGACCGGGCCCGCGTGCTCGAGTCGGTCGGCATCGCCTACGGCGCGCTCGGCGCACTCGATGCCCGCCCGGCGATCTTCGTCGCCGCCCCGTACGGCTCGCTCGACGATGCCCTGCCCGCCCTCGCCGCGACTCCGGTCGAGGCGATCGGCCTCGACCTCGTGCGCGGCTCGCTGCCCGACGGCCTCGACCCCGTCACCGCCGAATCGCTCGCATCGAAGACGCTCGTGGCCGGCGTCATCGACGGTCACAACATCTGGAGGGGCGACCTCGCCGCCGCGTTCGATCGCGTCGCGGCCGTGCAGCACCTGTCGCCGGCTGTCTCGGTGTCGACCTCGACCTCGCTGCTGCACGTTCCCCACGACGTCGCGGATGAGGACGAACTCGACGCGCGTCTCGTCTCGTGGCTCGCGTTCGCCGACCAGAAGGTCGGCCAGGTGGCCGTGCTCGGTCGTGGTCTCGCCGAGGGGCGCGACTCGATCGAGGCCGAGCTCGCCGAGGCATCCGCCGCCCTCGCCGACCGCGACGCGGCGCCAGGCGTGCGCGTGCCCTCGGTGCGCGAACGACTCGCAGGGCTCGCCGAGCGGGACTTCGCTCGCTCGAGCTACGACGAGCGCGTCGCGGCGCAGGAGTCGCTGGGCCTGCCCGAGCTGCCGACGACCACGATCGGGTCGTTCCCGCAGACGTCCGAGATCCGTCGCGCACGTGCCCGTCTCGTCAAGGGAGAGCTGCCCGCCGACGACTACGCGGCGCTCATGCGCGCCGAGATCGAGCGCGTCGTCCGGTTGCAGGAGGAGCTGGGCCTCGACGTGCTCGTGCACGGCGAACCCGAGCGCAACGACATGGTGCAGTACTTCGCCGAGCTGCTCGACGGATTCGCGGTCACGAAGCACGGCTGGGTGCAGTCGTACGGGTCGCGCTGCACGCGTCCGTCGATCCTCTGGGGCGACGTCTCACGGCCGGCGCCGATGACCGTCGAGTGGTCGAGCTATGCGCAGTCGCTCACCGAGCAGCACATGAAGGGCATGCTCACCGGCCCGGTCACGATCCTCGCCTGGTCGTTCGTGCGCGACGACCAGCCGCTCGGCGACACGGCCCGACAGGTGGCCCTCGCCCTCCGCGACGAGATCACCGACCTCGAGGCCGCCGGCATCCGCATCATCCAGGTCGACGAACCCGCGCTGCGGGAGCTCCTCCCGCTGAAACTGGCCGACCAGCCCGCCTACCTCGACTGGTCGGTCGGTTCCTTCCGCCTCGCGACGGGCGGCGCCGTGCCCGGCACGCAGGTGCACACGCACCTCTGCTACTCCGAGTTCGGCGTCGTCATCGACGCGATCAAGAACCTCGACGCCGACGTCACCTCGATCGAGGCGGCCCGCAGTCGCATGGAGGTCGTCGACGACATCGAGACGAGCGGCTTCGACCACGGCATCGGCCCGGGCGTCTACGACATCCACTCGCCGCGCGTGCCCGGCGTCGCCGAGGTGCAGGCGCTGCTCGAGCGCGCAGCGGGCGCGATCCCCGCGACGCGGCTCTGGGTCAACCCCGACTGCGGCCTGAAGACCCGCGGCTACGACGAGACCGTCGAGTCGCTGCGGCACATCGTCGAGGCGACCGCGGTGGTGCGGGCGGAGCGCGCCGCCCCGGTGCTCGCCGGGTAGCGGCGACCGAGCGGATGTCGCGGCTCGCGGCATCCGCTCGGCTCTTGCCGGGGTGATGCACAGGCGCGCCACGTACCGTCGAGGCATGCAACTCGCGGTCCACGAATCAGGCGGGGGTGCGCGCACCGCGATCCTCATCCACGGCATCATGTCGGACTCGCGCGCCTGGCATCGCGTCACCGCGGAGCTCGAGGCCCAGGGCTTCCGCGTGCTCGCGGTCGACCTCGCCGGCCACGGCCGCAGCCCGCGCGCACTGCGCTACTCGCCCGCAGCGTGGGCCGGCGACGTCGTCGAGACGCTCGAACCGCTGCTCGACGGACCGCCCGACATCGTCATGGGGCACTCGCTCGGCGGGCTCGTCGCGAGCCTCGTGGCCGACCGGCTCGCTCCCCGGGCCGCGATCTACATCGACCCGGCCTTCTCGTTCCCGAAGGGCGTCAAGGGCTGGGCGTTCAAGGCGTTCTTCGCCGTCGCACCGCGGCCCCGGCGTTCCGCGCTCGTGCGCATGAATCCGAAGTGGAGCGCCGTCGACGTCGACATCGAACTCGCGACGCTGCGCGACTGGGACAAGCGCACGATCCTCGGCTTCACCGACACCCGGCCGCTCGTGCCGCCGGCCCGCCTCGTGGCGCCGACGCTCGTGGTGCTCGCCGAGAAGAGCCTGCTCATCACGGCGAAGGTCGCCCGCCAGCTGCGCCACCAGGGCATGACCGTCGAGACGGTGCAGGGCACGGGGCACACGGTCTTCCGCGACGATCACGCCGGCTTCATGGACGCCGTGCTCGGATGGCTTCGCGACCTCGCGCCGACGGCGCCGGAACCGGTGCCGGCCGGAGCCCGCACCGCCGCATAGCGGGCGGCATTCCGCTGCTGCCGCCGTCGCTGCGCGACGCTGCTGCGGCGACGCTCGTCAGACCGAGCGCAGCACGGCGACGATCTTGCCGAGCACCTCGGCATGGTCGCCGACGATCGGCTCGAACGCACTGTTGCGGGGGAGCAGCCAGGTGTGCCCGTCGCGCTGGCGGAAGACCTTGACGGTGGCTTCGCCGTCGAGCATCGCCGCGACGATCTCGCCGTTCTCGGCGGTGCGCTGCGATCGCACGACGACCCAGTCGCCGTCGCAGATGGCCGCGTCGATCATCGAGTCGCCGACGACCTTGAGCATGAAGAGCTCGCCCTTGCCGACGAGCTGGCGGGGGAGCGGGAAGACCTCGTCGACCTGCTGCTCCGCGGTGATCGGGACACCCGCCGCGATGCGCCCGACGAGGGGCACCATCGCCGCGTCGCCGACCGGCGTGGGATCGGACTGCGTGATCGGGCGGTCGGTCACGCCCGGCAGCTCGATGAGCACTTCGAGGGCACGAGGGCGGTTGGGGTCGCGCCGGAGGTACCCGGCGAGTTCGAGCTGATTGAGCTGGTGGGTCACGCTCGACAGCGAGGAGAGCCCGACCGCATCGCCGATCTCGCGCATGCTCGGTGGGTAGCCGCGGCTCGAGACCGAGCGCTGGATCATCTCGAGGATGGCGATCTGCTTCGCGCTCAGACTCTTGCGGCGCCGAGGCCTGCCCGCTGCCTGCACGTCGTCGATGTCGGTGCTCAACGTCTCCGCCCCTCGTAGCGGCCAAGCGGCCGGATGTCGGTGGTGTCTGGTCGACTGTCTTCCAGGCATTCGAAACTGTATCCGCCTCGCGTGCGTGCGGCAAACATCTGTTCGAGTGTGTTGGAAATTCGGTCACCCGGGTTTCCGGAGTTTCTTCCTTGCAATGTTCGAAATTCGAATGTATGTTCGGAACAGAGTTTCGCATCCGGCTCTCCCGGCCGAGGGCCGGATGCGACTCCTACAGGAGGTGTGACATGAGCGCAGCGATCGCAACGACCGGCTTCCAGCCCTCGCGGGCCCTCCCGCGCGAGCAGGCGGCGCAGGTGCAGACCACGGTGGTGCGCACCCGACTTCGTCTGACCCGCCGTGGTCGCGTCGTCTTCACCGGCCTCGCGGCGCTTCCGCTCGTGATCTGGGTGTTCGTCCTCGTGCTCGGGTCCGGTGCCGCCGCCGCCGACGTCGACTCCGCCGGTGCGACCTTCGAGTACGTCACCGTCGGCCAGGGCGACTCGCTGTGGGCGATCGCCGAGACGATCGACCCGAGCGGCGACGTGCGCGAGGTCATCGCCGAGATCGTTCGGCTCAACGGCCTCGACGACGCAGTCGTCGAACCCGGGCAGCGTCTCGCGCTGCCGCTCGCTCCCTGACGCTCGCCGAAACACGGCGGCGAGCCTCGTTAGGCTTGCAGGGTGACGAGTCTCGAAGACCTCCCCATCCGCGACGACCTCCGTGGTCGCACCCCGTACGGGGCACCGCAGCAAGCCGTGCCGGTCGCACTCAACGTCAACGAGAACACGCATCCGATTCCCGAGGCCGTCGCACACGACATCGTCGCCCGCGTCGCAGCCGCGATCATGACGCTCAACCGCTACCCCGACCGCGAGTTCAGCGCCCTTCGCCGAGCACTCGCCGACTACCTCGGGCACGACCTCGACCCTGCACAGGTGTGGGCGGCGAACGGTTCCAACGAGGTGCTGCAGCACATCATGCAGGCCTACGGCGGACCTGGTCGCTCGGTGCTGGGCTTCGCGCCGACCTATTCCATGTACGGCCTGCTCGCCTCGGGCACCGGCACCGAGTGGATCACGGCAGGCCGCGATGAGGAGTTCGAGCTCAGCCCTGCGACGGCCGTCGCCGCAGTGCGCGAGCACGACCCCGACATCGTGCTGCTCTGCGCGCCGAACAATCCCACGGGCACCCCGCTCTCGATCGAGACGATCGAGGCCGTGGCCGACGCGGCACGCGGCATCGTCGTCGTCGACGAGGCGTACTTCGAGTTCGCCGACCCCGGTACGCCGAGCGCGCTCACCCTGCTCGAGGGCCGCCCGCGCCTTCTCGTCTCGCGCACGATGAGCAAGGCCTTCGCCTTCGCCGGCGCCCGCGTCGGCTATCTCGCCGGAGACCCCGCGGCGATCGACGCGCTCCGACTCGTGCGCCTGCCCTACCACCTCTCGGCGCTGACGCAGGCCGCGGCCCTCGGTGCGCTCGCCCACTCGGCCGAGATGCTCGCGATGGTCGACGAGATCCGCGGGCAGCGCGAGCGCATCTCCGACGAGCTCGCCCGGCTCGGGTTCCACCCCTACCGCAGCGGCTCGAACTTCGTGCTGTTCGGCGGCGTCGACGACCCGCGCGCCGTGTTCGAGCAGCTGCTCGCCCGCGGCATCCTGATCCGGGAGATCGGCATCCCCGGCCACCTGCGGGTCACCGCCGGCACGGAGGCCGAGACCACGGCCTTCCTCGAAGCGATCGCCGTATCCGCCCCGAATAGGATTGCCTCATGACCGCATCGAGCCCTTCGCGCACTGCCCGGGTGCAGCGCGAGACGAGCGAATCCAGCATCGACCTCTCGATCGACCTCGACGGCACCGGGTCGAGCGACATCGAGACCGGGGTCCCGTTCTACGACCACCTGCTGACGGCGTTCGCGAAGCACTCGCTGACCGACCTCACGGTCCGGGCGAGCGGCGATCTCGAGATCGACGTGCACCACACGGTCGAAGACGTCGGCATCGTGCTGGGACAGGCCATCAAGCAGGCGCTCGGCGACAAGCGCGGCATCTCCCGCTACGGCGACGCCCTCGTGCCGCTCGACGAGGCGCTCGCGCAGGCGGTCGTCGACATCTCGGGCCGGCCGTTCCTCGTGCACACGGGCGAGCCCGTCGGGTTCGAGTACCACCTCATCGGCGGTCACTTCACGGGTTCGATGGTGCGGCACGTCTTCGAGGCGATCGCGTACAACGCGGCCCTCACCGTGCACGTGACCGTGCTCGGCGGCCGCGACCCGCACCACATCGCCGAAGCGGAGTTCAAGGCGTTCGCGCGGGCGTTCCGCCAGGCGAAGGCATTCGACCCGCTCGTGTCGGGAGTGCCGTCGACCAAGGGTGCGCTGTGACGCGCACCCGACGCGTCGTCGTGCTCGACTACGGTTCGGGCAACGTGCACTCGGCCGCGAAAGCCCTCGAGCACGCGGGTGCCGAGGTCACCGTGACCGCCGACCGCACGGCGGCACTCGAGGCCGATGGGCTCCTGGTGCCCGGCGTCGGTGCGTTCAAGGCCGTCATGGACCAACTGCACGCGGTGCGCGGCGGTAAGATCATCGATCGCCGCCTTGCGGGCGGACGCCCGGTGCTCGGCATCTGCGTGGGCATGCAGGTGCTCTTCGAGCGCGGCGTCGAGCGCGGCGTCGACACCGAGGGACTCGGCGAATGGCCGGGAACCGTCACCGAACTGCCAGCCCCCGTGCTGCCGCACATGGGCTGGAACACCGTCGAAGCGGGGGAGGGCTCCTCGCTCTTCGCCGGCATCGAAGACGAGCGGTTCTACTTCGTGCACTCCTTCGCCGCGCAGGAGTGGCTGCTCGACGTCGAGCCGCCGTTCCCCGCGCCGACCCTGACCTGGGCCGAGCACGGCGGCCGGTTCCTCGCCGCCGTCGAGAACGGCCCGCTGACGGCGACCCAGTTCCACCCCGAGAAGTCGGCCGAGGCGGGCATCCGCCTGCTCACCAACTGGATCGGGACCCTCGGTTGAGCCGTTCGACCATGACGTGCTCGGCACCGACATGGTCGAATCGGGACCCTCGGCTCAGCCGTTCGACCGTCACGTGCAGTCGGCTCCGACACGGTCGGACTAGGATGCTGTGACTGTGCCGACTCGCAAGGCGCGACCGCGATGACTAGGACAGTGAATGAGTGAATTCAACAAGACCCCCCGCCTCGTGCTGCTTCCGGCGGTCGATGTCGCCGGCGGCAAGGCGGTGCGCCTGACCAAGGGCGAAGCCGGCACCGAGACGAGCTACGGCGACCCCGTCGACGCGGCGGTCGAGTGGGCCGATCAGGGCGCGGAGTGGATTCACCTCGTCGACCTCGACGCCGCGTTCGGACGCGGTTCGAACGCGAGCGTGCTGAAGAAGACCATCCGGCAGGTGCGCGGCGTCAACGTCGAGCTCTCCGGCGGCATCCGCGACGACGAGTCGCTCGAGCACGCCCTCGAGATCGGCGCCAAGCGCATCAACCTCGGCACGGCGGCGCTCGAGAACCCCGAGTGGGCGGCCTCCGTCATCGCGCAGTACGGCGAGGCGATCGCCGTCGGGCTCGACGTGCGCGGCACCACCCTCGCGGCCCGCGGCTGGACGCAGGACGGCGGTGACCTCTGGCAGGTCATGGAGCGCCTCGAAGAGGCCGGTGCCGCCCGCTACGTCGTCACCGACGTCACGAAGGACGGCACGCTGCAGGGCCCCAACCTCGACCTGCTCCGCCAGGTCATGGAGCGCACGCACCGTCCGGTGGTCGCATCGGGTGGCATCTCGAGCCTCGACGACATCGTGGCGCTGCGCGAACTCGTGCCGCTCGGTCTCGAGGGAACGATCGTGGGCAAGGCACTGTACGCGGGCGCGTTCACCCTGGTCGAGGCATTGGACGTCGCTTCGCAGTGAGCGCCGACGAGTGAGCGCTGACGTGGGCGAGGGCCACTCCGCCGCCGACGCC
>NZ_JBHURI010000018.1:0-56462 GCF_042673425.1 Agromyces sp. NPDC056965
TCGACGGATGGTTCGTCGCCTGATTCTTCGTCGACGGATGGTTCGTCGCCTGATTCTTCGTCGACGGATGGTTCGTCGCCTGATTCTTCGTCGACGGATGGTTCGTCGCCTGATTCTTCGTCGACCGATGCTCCGTCGGCCGAGTCCTCCTCGCCGGAGGCCTCCACGATCGACACGTCGACGGCGACCGATTCGTCGTCGACCACCGACGCACCCACGGCTGACTCGACGACCGTCGACTCCTCGTCGAACGACGCTCCCGTCGCTGCTGCGAGCGGCGCCGGCTCCACCACGGCGAGCTCCGCCACGGACGCCGACGCCCCGACGTCCGCGACCGACACCGCGGTCGACGGCGACGCATCGGACGCCGACGCCCAGTCCGGCGACTCGGCCGACGCAGATGCCGACGGCGCCCTCGACGCGGAGGCCGTTGCCGCGAGTGTGGTCGGCGGCGGAGCCGCCGCCGGCGTGCTCGCGATGCAGCGCCCCAAGCTCCCCGGCACGGCGACGCCGTTCAACGGCAAGCCCGACGCCGCGGCGAGCACGACGAACGGCCAGGCGGATGCGAACGCGCACCCCGCTGCGCAGGTCGACGGCAACGCCCCATCGGCCGACGGCTCGGCGGGCACGCCGCAGGCCGACCCCGCGACGCCCGGTGACTCGGGCAGCGATGCCGACGCGGCATCCGCTGCGCCTTCGAACCCGCCGACCAAGCTGACGCTGCAGCAGATCCTCGATGCGCTGAAGGCGATCAACCCGAACTTCGAGCCGTTGAACCCGAAGAGCGAGTTCAACAACAACTGCGGCAACACGTCGTCGAACCTGAACGACGCGTTGAACGGCAAGCCCGTGGCGGAGGCGCCGACGGGCACGCTCTCCACTCCCGAGATGGAGGCGCGCACCGGCATCCCGCAGACGGCGATGACGCCCCAGCAGGTGATCGACTCTCTCGTCGCCCAGGGCGAGGGCTCGCACTGCGTGGTCGGTGTCGACCGCTCGAGCGGCGCAGGCCACTGGTTCAACGCCTACTTCGACGGCACGACGGTGTGGACGCTCGATGCGCAGAACGGCACGATGACGCCGTTCCCGCCGCACGAGCCGAACGCCACGAACTGGGACGCTTCGATCCACCCCGACAACGTGGTGCCCGTCGCTCCCGCGGCTGATTCGTCGGCTCCGAGCACGAACCCGGATGCCACGGCGCCCGCGGCGGATGGCGACGCATCGCCGAAGGCCGGCGAGGCCGATTCGTCGGCCCGAGGCGACTCGACCGACGGTTCGTCGACGACGCCGACTGACGCGTGGAGCCCGGAGATGGGCGACCCGGTGCTCTCGGGTGCCGACAACGGTCCAGGGTGGCAGCGGGTGCCCGACCGTGTGACGCACAATCCGATCGATCCGAACTACGGTGACGCGCGTGCCCCGGGCCAGAGCAGTCGTCTCGATGACGCGTTCGCCCACCCGGGTGCGGCGAACCTCTCGCCGGAGATCGCGCACCTCATCACGGATCCCGGCGCCGAGTACGGATACGACGCCAACGGGAACGCACTCTCGCGTACGGAGTGGGAGGCACGATACACCGACGCGAACGGATGGGCGGTCTACCCGGGCAACGACGGCGGCAACGTGGGCTCCTTCGTGGAGTACCACGACGTCGACTCCTTCATCGCGGACTACGGCGACGAGCTCGACCGCATGGGCGGGCCGTGGGGGTCATTCCTGTCGTTCCCCGGTACGGCGTTCGAGATGCGGTCCCTGCCGCCGAGCAATCTGAGCGACCCGTACTCCGTTTACGAGATGACCGGTCGCCTCCCCGCGGGCGTGCGCATCGAGGTTTCCGAGATCGCGCCCGCATTCGGTCGCGACGGGGGCGGAATGCAGGTGCGCATCCTCGACGCAAGTGGTCAGCCGATGACGGTCGACGAGTTGCTCGACAACGGGATCGTGCGCCGGACCGAGGTCGACGGGGCCGACGGCATGTATACGCCGGATGCCGCGCCCGTGCACGACGCGCCCGCGCCACGCGGTGCAGCACCGCCCACGACCGCGGCAGACGCAGGCGGTTCGCACTCGAGGGGTGCGGCCTCTCCCTCAGCGAGTTCGACAGCGCCGACGCCGAACGGTTTCCCTCGTCCGGCCGTGCACAACGAGATCAGCGTTCCTCGTGATCAGGGACCGACCCCGCGCCGCCCGTTCGCGGCCAGAGACGACCTCGAGCCGAACACGTTGTATCGCGTCGAGGGCAGAGGTGAGTTCTACACCGACGCCGACGGAAAGGTGATCTACGTCGAGACCACCTACGGTGGAATCCGCAAGCTCAATGCCGACCTCATGCGGCCTCAGCCGAACACGACATACGTGGTTCACCCTGCGGTTTCGTCGACTCACGCCGGTGTCAATCAGGACCATGTATTCAGCACTGATGCCGACGGCCGCACAATCCTCGCGCACACCGACCACCTGACGAGCGGCGACGCAGATCGCTCGGAGTCGGTTCAGTCGCGGGTTGGGAACGAGGGCGGCACCGGCTACGACGGCGGGCACCTCTTCGGCAACGACTACGGCGGCGGCGGCGAGTACACGAACCTGGTCGCGATGCTCGCCGAGATCAATCGCGGTTCCGGAGACACGTTCTACAACCTCGAGAATCGTTGGCGTGCCCTGCTGAAGGCTGATCCAACGACTAGAATCGAGGTGGACATCCGCCCGCACTATCCAGACGGCAGTGTTGTCCCAGACGTCGTCGAGGTGCGTTGGACGGAGAACGGCGTTCCCTTCGAAAAGGAGTTCTTGAATGTCTGATGCGGTGTCGACCGACAGCGATTCGAGCGACGTCCCTCCCTTCATCAGACAGTCGCAACTGACCGAAGCGATCGCGCGTGATCTGGTCGCAAGCGTGACGGGGCCGTGGGATCGGCTTCGTTTCCGCGCGCTGATTCTCGCTCCGACCACCGAGTACTTCCTCTACGTCGAGCGGGGAGAGGATTCTGTGAAGGTCTTCTCCGGTTCGGAGGCGAAGTCGCGCTCTCGGGAGCTGCGGTCGGTCATGTATCAGCCCGGCAAGGGGACCTGGTACACGATGGAGCTCGTCGTGACGTCTGATATGGCCGTGACGACTCGGTTCGACTACGACAATGAGCCGGCATTCACCGAGCCAGGGGTCGATCCGATCGCGTTCGCGACAGATCTGGAGAAGTTCCCGCGCGACGACGCGCACCGCCCCGAATGGTTGAAGAGTCTGCTGGCCGAGGCCAACTAGCCCCGGAATCGAACCCGGAGTGGTGCTGCGACGCGTTGGCGTGCGATTGCGTTGGTGAAGAGCGCGTGTCGGCACGAACTGAGGGCGCGAATCGAGCAGTTCCTCAGCGACCACCACCTCCAGATCCCGGAAGGCGCCTGAACATGGCAACCTCGTATCCCGAGTTCATCCCGGGGGCGGGCGCCGGCCTCGCCACGAAGAACGTCCTGTCGGGGGCCGGCCGAGTGCGTTGGATGGTGCGGAAGCCGTCCCGTCAGGCGGCCGACAACGGGTGGCGCATCATGAGCGATGTCGATTCGAGCGAATACCTGTCGGAATCCGGCAATTGGGTCATCACCGATTTCAACGAACTCTGTGCGATCGAGCCGGCGTTGATCGGAATCTACGACTTCCCTGTGGGGTCCGACCTCCAGCTGGTCGATGACGGACAGGGAATCCAGATCTTCGACAGCGCATCAGGTCGAGAGGTCCCGCGGAGCGCGTTCTACGTTCCGGAGCAGCATCGCAGTTTCGACGACGACTGAGCACTTCCCTATTGGCGATGCCGACCGCCTGGCGTTCGCGGCGAAGGTCCGTATCGCGGGGTTCCCAGCGCGACGCCCAGACGCGATGCCGACCCGAAGCCGGTATGGCGGGCACCGACACGAGAGGATGGAGCATGGTCGACACTGAGGAATCCGCCACGGACGCGGAGTTGTTCGCGTTCGCGAAACTCGGCCGTGTGGTGCCGTTCCCGTCGGATGATGCGCTGTTGTGCATCGGCGACATGGAGGTGCGGTACGAGATCCACGAGCGAGACGGCCGCTACGAGCTGCTGCGACGGGAGCGGAGCGGTCCGGGCCGGGTCATCGTCTCGAGCGCCGACCTGGGGGTCGTGCGCCGGGTCCTGATCCAGCAGATCGCGGTCAACGTTCGGGCGCGCCAGCGGTTGAGGCGGGTCGCGCTGCCGATCGCCGAGAGTGCGCTGCAATCCGGGTTCGTCCTCGAAGAGGGTGTCGACGGAGGCGTCGAGCTGCACTGGGCGGAGGCGGGGGAAGCCCGCTCGGCCTCGTTCCCGGCCGGCTCTGCCGGATCACAGCAGGCGGTGAAGCTCTCGCGGTACGCAGCGGCTTCCGAGCACGAACTCATCGAGTCGATGCTCGACGTCGCCGGACGGCCGCTGTTCAGGGTCGGTTGAGTCGGCAGCGATCGATCGACGAAGGCTCGCCGAGCCGCTACGCGGTGACCGGCTGGAGCTCGACGCGGCGCAGGCGGTCGGTCACGACGAGGTCGCGGATGCCGACGAAGTCGTCGGCGATGGTGAAGCGCAGACCGCCGCCAGGCTGGCCGAACCACGGCGGCACGATCTGAGCGCGAACGAGCACGTCGCCAGACGTCACGAAGCGGTGAACGGATGCCCCGTCGGTGAGCGCCGTCGGCGGCAGCGCGCGCTGCTCGACCGAGGTGCCGGCGGGGAAGAGCATGATGCCGTCGAAGGCGCCGATGCGGTCGAGCGCGAGTCGCGGCGGCAGCTGGATCAGCAGCGACGTGCCGTCGGCCAGTCGACCGCGAAGCTCGTCGTAGTGCACGGCGGCGGCCTCGCCGAGGAAGTCGAACGCGGCCTGGTTCGGCCGCTCGGGAGCGGGCAGCTCCCGGTCGACGTAGTCGAGGAGTCCGGCCGCGGCGTGCGAGGCATCCGCCCACCGGCCGAGCGGAGCGGCGACGCCGTAGTCGATGGTGACGAGCTCGAAGCCGGCAGGTGCCGGCCGGAGCACGAGGCCGCCCTGCAGCGGTTCCCGATCGTCGCCGGGAAGCGCCACCTCACGAGTGGTGAACCCGCGCTCGGCCAACGCCCGTCTGAGATCCTCGAACATGCGCTCAACGATAGCCGTTCGAGGGTGCCGGGGCAGGCTCCGCCCATGGGGAGAACTGCCCATGGCGTTAGGGTGGACAGCGGACTTACGGTGCCCTGTGGTGCGGCATCCGTCATGCGCATCCGCCGCGAGCCGGCGAGCGAGCAGCTTCGAGGGAGTGGAACGAGATGGTCGATTCAGGTGCCGCCGAGTGGAGGCCCGAGGTCGTCGACCCCGAGGCGCTCTCATCCGAGCAGCGAGAGCTCGCCGAGACGGCACGCGCGCTCTTCGAACAGCTCGCTCGCGACGCGGGCCAGGCCGATGCCGGTCCGCTCAACGTCGTGCCGCTGCCCGATGATCTCGGCGTCGCCGTCGTCCGCGCCGTCCGCGGCGGAGGATCGATCTTCGTCGCCCACGATTCGAGCGTGCTCTACGTGGCCTCGTCGCTCGACCTGCCGACCGGCCTCGACCTGTTCCGCGAAGGACAGCGCACTCCGCTGTCGAGCTTCGAGTAGGGGAGGGCGACGATGACGGAACCAGCCCTCGCCGCGCGCTGCGCGGAACTGAAGGAACCGATTCGCGAACTCGTGCAGTCCGGCCTCCGGGCGCAGGCACGGGCGGAGTACTTCCCAGAGGTGACCGAGCGACTCGGCGTCGTGCAGGGCATCCTCGCGAACGGCGTCGCCGGTATCGACGACACGGGCTACCTCGCCTGGCACCGCGAAGCGGAGCCGATGCTGCGCCGCGCCGCGTCGCTCATCGCCGAAGACAAGGGCGCTGAGGCGTGGGCGCTCCTGAAGAACCCCGAAGTCGGCCTCTACCCCGTGAGTCTCGCGTGCAAGGACTGCGAAGGCTGGTGAGCCGCACGGCGAGCGGCGCGCTCAGCTGACGGGCCTCGGCCATTCGGGGTCCAGTCTCGGCGCCTTCCATCGGAGGTTCGCGACGGTCGAGTCGTGCATCGCCGTCGGAACACCGTGTTCGGTCGCGGCTGAGAGGATCGCGGCGACCGCGGCTTCCGTCGCAGGTTCCGAGAGCACCGCATCCAGCAGCAGGGGGAGCACCCCGCGTCGGGAGCCGTCGGGCCACCGTCCGTAGAGGGTGACCCGTCGGGCTGCCGCGCCACTGGGGAATCGTCGCCGGAGCGCCTCGCCGTCGTGCACCGCGATCTCGCAGAGGATCGTGCCGCTGCCGGCCTTGATCGTCAGTTCGCCCAGGCGGCCGAACAGCGGAACCCCGCGAAGACGGTCGGTGCGCGGGCGATCGTTCAGGATCGCGATGAACTCAAGGTCGCCCCATGCGATCTCGGGGGCCCCGGCGAGGGTGATGCCGGACTCGGCGATCGAGCAGGCGGTTCCGGAACCTCCGACGAGGAGCAGCAGCATCCGTCGCCGGATGAGACTGGAGATCACGAGCGAGACGGATGCCGCGGCCGCGATCACGATGACCGTGGTCGTGAACCAGTTGCCCCAGCCGGTGGCGACCGCACCCCAGGCCGCGAGGACGGATGCCGCTGCGATCAGGGCGCCGACGAGGATGAGCCGCGAGTTCCAGAGCCCGGCCGACTGCACTCTCGCGAGGTCGAGGGGCGCATCGAAACGGGCGGACGGCATCGGCGGGCCTTTCGATCGGGGACTCCCGACTCTATCCACGGCCGGGCACCGGGCCGGGATCGACGGAGGCGAACCTGCGGGACCGCGCCCGTCGGACGGCGGCGTACGCTCGAAGGCATGGACCCGCGCCGCACGGCCTGGATCGTGGCCGCCTTCGCCGCGGCGCTCGATCTCGCCCTCGTCGTCTGCGCGTACGGATTCGTGAGCCTCTTCACGGGCGTCGAGGTGGTCGTCGACCCCGAGGCCGGACTCTTCGTGGCACCGGCGGCGATCGGGGCATCCGTGGTTGCCCTGCTGCTGAACCTCGCCGTCACGCTGCGCCGCCCCGACCGGATCTGGCCGAGCGTCATCCTCGCGGCGGCCTGGACGTGGCTCGCCTTCGTCGTCGTCTCGGTCGTCGGCTACGCCCTGGCGAGCGAGGGCAGCACGCTGCTCGCCGCACTGCTGTTCGGCCTCGGATTCGGCATCGGCTGGTTCGGTCTGCTCATTCCCGCGCTCGCCGCCGTGACTGCCTCCTTCGCCGTGCTGGTGGCGCGCGGTCGCGACTCCGGCATGGAGCGCCCGCGGTGGCCGTGGGAGCGCGACGAAGACGAGTGAACGGCGCGTCGGCGCGCCATCCGCTCGCCGTTCTGTGACGCGGACTGCGCGGCGGCAGTATCGTGAACCTGATGCAGGGTTCGATCGAGGCGCGCGTGAGCCACGAGGTCGACCGGTGGCTGGCATGGCTGCCCCGGTGGCGACCTGGCACGCATCGTGCCCGCGTGCGCCTCTGCACGCGGTGCTTCGGCTCGCCGATCCTGGCTGCCGCCGGCCTCGACGTCGATGTGCCGCACCCGGTGCAGCACGCCTTCTCGATGCGCATGAAGGGGGTCATCGACCTGGCGGTCGACGACTACACGGCGCGCAACCTGCCCATGCTGCACCGCGAGATCCGACTCGCGGAAGAGCGCAAGGCTCGCCGCCCGTATCGTGCCGGCGAGGGCCTCGAGCCCGAGTTCCTGGGCCTCGACGTCGACCCCGAGCCCGTACCCGACCAGCCGTTCCTGTTCACGCTGTCAGGCCTCGAAGCGGATGCCGCAGCCGAAGCAGCCGAGCCCGCACCGCGCCCCTTCACCGTTGAGGAGAAGGAGGCGCTCCGCGAGGAGGTGCGTCTCGCCGACGAGTTCGCCAAGCAGCTCGGCCGGCGCATCTGCGTCGAGCTCGCACAGCACAGGTACCGCATCGGCAACGCCGTCGAGCGCCTCGTCGAGCCGCAGATCGAGGACCTGCTCGCCGATCTCGACCGCGAACTCGACTCGCCGGGCTGGCCGAGTTGACCGGCGATGGATGAGGCACGCCAGGCGCTCGAACGGTACTTCGTCGAGCACCCGCCCGCGATCTCGGGCGACCTCTACATCGCCGATGAGTGGTTCGAGGACGAGGAGGACTATCTGCCGGTCTGGGGCTCACGGCAGTTCTACCTCGACGGTGTCGAGGCATTCGCCCGCTGGGACAATCTCGCGATCTTCATCGACAAGCGCACGGGCGAGATTCGTCAGGAGTTCCACACCCCGAATATCGTGAAGATCAGCCGCATGACGCCCGTCGCAGCGGCCGAGTGAGGACAACCGTGCCCGAGACATTCGCCCGGACCTCGATACGATCGCACGCATGACTCCGGGTGCAACGAACTGATGCTGGACACCGAGACGACGCGGTTCGTCGATGCGGCGACGGCGCTGCCTGCGGCGGATCTCGAAGCGGCCTTCGAGCGTCAGGTCGACCTGTGGACCGAGGGCGGCAAGGAGGCGAGCGATGCGGCGGGTCCGTCTGCGAGCGCGAACTCCGAGCTCGATCGTCGGATTCGTGAGGCGCTCCATCCTCGTGCCGACGCACTCGACGAACGCCTCTTCGGGCTCCACTCGGATGCCCGGGCGGCGATCTCCACGGCGGCGCGAGCGATCCAGACACGCCACCGGCTGTCCCCTGAGCAGTACACGGTGCTGGTCACCCCGTTCGTCGAGCTCGGCCTCGACATCCCGGTTCGCGCCCCAGACCCGCCGGCCTGACTGGAGAATGGGGGAGTGGGCGACCCCGCCGCATCCGCCGTCATTTGACCGCGAGGTTACGGCGCATTACCATTGATCGGGTGTGCGCGTTGTCGCGCGCTCGAATCGCGCCTGCAGGACCGGTGCGAGACGGGCCGAGATGATGTGCACGCATCGGGCGATTCGCCCCCACGGCATACCCACCAACCAAGGCGCTGCAACTCTGCGGTGCCGGTGGGTCGTGATGTGAATTCCATCAAACGCTGTCACCGTGCAGCACCAACAAGGAGAAGCAGTGCCAACCATTCAGCAGTTGGTCCGCAAGGGCCGCTCGCCGAAGGTCACCAAGACCAAGGCTCCCGCCCTGAAGGCGAACCCCCAGCAGCGCGGCGTGTGCACGCGTGTGTACACCACCACCCCGAAGAAGCCGAACTCCGCGCTCCGCAAGGTCGCTCGTGTGAAGCTCTCCAACGGCACCGAGGTCACCGCCTACATCCCCGGTGAGGGCCACAACCTCCAGGAGCACTCGATGGTGCTCATCCGCGGTGGTCGTGTCAAGGACCTCCCCGGTGTGCGCTACAAGATCGTCCGCGGCGCGCTCGACACGCAGGCCGTGAAGAACCGCAAGCAGGGCCGCAGCAAGTACGGCGCGAAGATGGAGAAGAAGTAATGCCTCGTAAGGGACCCGCTCCGAAGCGCCCCGTCGTCGCCGACCCCGTCTACGGGTCGCCCGTCGTCAGCCAGCTCGTCAACAAGATCCTCGTCGACGGCAAGAAGGACCTCGCGCAGCGCATCGTCTACGAAGCGCTCTCGAACGTCGCCGAGAAGAACGGCCAGGACGCCGTCGCCACCCTGAAGAAGGCGCTCGACAACGTGCGCCCGACCCTCGAGGTGCGTTCGCGTCGCGTCGGCGGCTCGACCTACCAGGTCCCCGTCGAGGTCAAGCCCCACCGCGCCAACACCCTGGCACTCCGCTGGCTCACCAGCTACGCCAAGGCTCGTCGCGAGAAGACGATGACCGAGCGTCTCACCAACGAGATCCTCGACGCCTCGAACGGCCTGGGTGCCGCGGTCAAGCGCCGCGAAGACACCCACAAGATGGCCGAGTCGAACCGCGCCTTCGCCCACTACCGCTGGTAGCAGGCAGAGCGGATGCCGCAGCCGCGGCTCGCGGCATCCGCTCCCACTCCCTTTCCCTTCCTGAATCTCCGGAGGAACCCCCGTGGCACAAGACGTGCTCACCGACCTGAACAAGGTCCGCAACATCGGCATCATGGCGCACATCGATGCCGGCAAGACCACCACGACCGAGCGCATCCTGTTCTACACGGGCGTCAACCACAAGATCGGCGAGACCCACGACGGCGCCTCGACGACCGACTGGATGGAGCAGGAGAAGGAACGCGGCATCACGATCACGTCTGCCGCCGTGACCTGCTACTGGAACAAGAACCAGATCAACATCATCGACACCCCCGGCCACGTGGACTTCACGGTCGAGGTCGAGCGTTCGCTCCGCGTGCTCGATGGTGCGGTCGCCGTCTTCGACGGCAAGGAGGGCGTCGAGCCCCAGTCCGAGACCGTCTGGCGCCAGGCCGACAAGTACGACGTCCCGCGTATCTGCTTCGTCAACAAGATGGACAAGCTGGGCGCCGACTTCTACTTCACGGTCGACACCATCATCAGCCGCCTCGGCGCGAAGCCCCTCGTGCTGCAGCTCCCGATCGGTTCGGAGTCCGCGTTCGAGGGCGTCGTCGACCTGGTCGAGATGCGTGCGCTCACGTGGCGCGGCGACGCCAAGGGTGACGTCAAGATGGGCGCCGAGTACGCCATCGAGGAGATCCCCGCCGACCTCGTCGACAAGGCCGCCGAGTACCGCACCGCGCTGCTCGAGGTCGTCGCCGAGACGAGCGACGAGCTCATGGAGAAGTACTTCGGCGGCGAAGAGCTGACCGTGGCCGAGATCAAGGCCGCGATCCGCAAGCTCACCGTCAACTCCGAGATCTACCCCGTGCTCTGCGGTTCGGCGTTCAAGAACCGCGGTGTGCAGCCCATGCTCGACGCCGTCATCGACTACCTCCCGTCGCCGCTCGACGTGCCCGCCATCGAGGCGCACGACGCTCGCGACGAAGAGAAGATCGTCATGCGTCACGCCGACGCCTCGGAGCCGTTCACGGCTCTCGCGTTCAAGGTCGCGGTGCACCCGTTCTTCGGTCGCCTCACCTACGTGCGCGTCTACTCCGGTCGCCTCGACAGCGGCGCCCAGGTCGTCAACTCGACCAAGGGCAAGAAGGAGCGCATCGGCAAGATCTTCCAGATGCACGCCAACAAGGAGATCCCGATCGACTCGGTGACCGCCGGCAACATCTACGCGGTGATCGGCCTGAAGGACACCACCACCGGTGACACCCTCTGCGACCCGAACAACCAGGTCGTCCTCGAGTCGATGACCTTCCCCGAGCCCGTCATCGAGGTCGCCATCGAGCCGAAGACCAAGGCCGACCAGGAGAAGCTCGGCACGGCGATCCAGAAGCTCGCCGAAGAGGACCCGACCTTCCGCACGGAGCAGAACCAGGAGACCGGTCAGACGGTCATCAAGGGCATGGGCGAGCTCCACCTCGACATCCTGGTCGACCGCATGAAGCGCGAGTTCAACGTCGAGGCCAACGTGGGCAAGCCCCAGGTCGCGTACCGCGAGACGATCAAGCGCGCGGTCGAGAAGCACGACTACACCCACAAGAAGCAGACCGGTGGTTCCGGCCAGTTCGCGAAGATCCAGTTCGCGATCGAGCCGCTCGAGATCGAGGGCGACAAGATCTACGAGTTCGAGAACAAGGTCACCGGTGGCCGCATCCCGCGCGAGTACATCCCCTCGATCGATGCCGGCTTCCGCGATGCCATGCAGTACGGCATCCTCGCCGGTTACCCGATGGTCGGCGTCAAGGCGTCGATCCTCGACGGTGCCGCCCACGACGTCGACTCCTCGGAGATGGCGTTCAAGATCGCCGGCTCGATGGGCTTCAAGGAAGCCGCTCGCAAGGCGAACCCCGTTCTGCTCGAACCGCTGATGTCCGTCGAAGTCCGTACTCCCGAGGAGTACATGGGCGACGTCATCGGCGACCTGAACTCGCGTCGCGGTCAGATCCAGTCCATGGAGGATGCCGCAGGCGTGAAGGTCGTGCGTGCGCACGTCCCGCTCTCGGAGATGTTCGGTTACATCGGCGACCTTCGGTCGAAGACCTCTGGTCGCGCGGTGTACTCGATGGAGTTCCAGAGCTACGCGGAGGTCCCGAAGGCTGTGGCCGACGAGATCGTCCAGAAGAACAAGGGCGAATAGTCCGATACGCACGAACCTTCCGGTTCGCGTAACATATCAACACAACCCCCGTAGACCTCCGGTCGCAATCCAGCGCCCGGCGGTTCTACACGAGTCCTGAGGAGGACCCACAGTGGCTAAGGCCAAGTTCGAGCGGACCAAGCCGCACGTCAACATCGGAACGATCGGTCACGTCGACCACGGCAAGACCACGCTCACCGCAGCGATCTCGAAGGTGCTCGCCGACAAGTACCCGTCGGCCACCAACGTGCAGCGCGACTTCGCGTCGATCGACTCCGCTCCCGAAGAGCGCCAGCGCGGCATCACGATCAACATCTCGCACGTCGAGTACGAGACGCCGAAGCGCCACTACGCGCACGTCGACGCCCCGGGTCACGCCGACTACATCAAGAACATGATCACCGGTGCGGCTCAGATGGACGGCGCGATCCTCGTGGTCGCGGCGACCGACGGCCCGATGGCGCAGACGCGCGAGCACGTGCTGCTCGCCAAGCAGGTCGGCGTGCCGTACCTGCTCGTCGCGCTGAACAAGTCCGACATGGTCGACGACGAGGAGATCCTGGAGCTCGTCGAGCTCGAGGTCTCCGAGCTGCTGGCGAGCCAGGGCTTCGCCGAGGACGCGCCGGTCGTGCGCGTCTCGGGCCTCAAGGCGCTCGAGGGCGACGAGAAGTGGGTCAACTCCATTCTCGAGCTCATGGAGAAGGTCGACGAGTTCATCCCCGACCCCGTGCGCGACAAGGACAAGCCCTTCCTCATGCCGGTCGAGGACGTCTTCACGATCACCGGTCGTGGAACCGTCGTCACGGGCCGCGCCGAGCGTGGCACGCTGAAGATCAACTCCGAGGTCGAGATCGTCGGCATCCGCCCGACGCAGAAGACCACGGTCACCGGTATCGAGATGTTCCACAAGCAGCTCGACGAGGCATGGGCCGGCGAGAACTGCGGTCTGCTCCTTCGTGGCACCAAGCGCGAAGACGTGGAGCGCGGCCAGGTCGTCGTCGCACCCGGCTCGGTCACCCCGCACACGAACTTCGAGGGCACCGCGTACATCCTCTCCAAGGAGGAAGGCGGGCGTCACAACCCGTTCTACGCGAACTACCGCCCGCAGTTCTACTTCCGCACCACCGACGTCACCGGCGTCATCACGCTGCCCGAGGGCACCGAGATGGTCATGCCCGGCGACACCACCGACATGAGCGTCGAGCTGATCCAGCCCATCGCCATGGAAGAGGGCCTCGGCTTCGCCATCCGTGAGGGTGGCCGCACCGTGGGTGCCGGAACGGTCACCAAGATCGTCAAGTAGGTTCTCCTACTGATCGCCGACAGGGGTCGGGCCTTCGGGCCCGGCCCCTTTCGCGTACCCGGCAGGGGTCGGGGCTTGCATCTGTTCAGGCCCGGCCCCTTTCGCGTACCCGGACAGGGGTCGGGGCTTGCATCTGTTCGGGCCCGGCCACTTTCGCGTACCCGGCAGGGGTCGGGGCTTGCATCTGTTCAGGCCCGGCCCCTTTCGCGTACCCGGAGCGCAACCCCTTCCCTGCGCGGTCCGAGGGTTCTACGCTGAGAAAGATGGCAGCTTCCCCCACGCCATTCGTTCGATCGACGGTTCGCCCAGAGATCCAGGCTCTCCGGGCGCTCGCCGTCGGAGCAGTCGTGCTCCACCACGGGTGGCCCGCTGTGGCTCCGGCCGGCTACATGGGCGTCGACGTGTTCTTCGTCGTCTCCGGCTTCCTGATCACCGGGCTGCTGCTCCGAGATGCGGAGCAGCGGGGGCGCATCTCGCTCCGCACCTTCTACCTGCGGCGGGCTCGGCGCATCCTCCCGGCCGCCGTCACCGTGCTGGCCGTGGTCTCGGTGCTCACGATCGTGCTCGTGCCCCAGCGCGAATGGCGCTCCTGGTTCAGGGAGATCGTCGCGAGCACGCTCTACTACGAGAACTGGCAGCTCGCGGTCGACTCCCAGATCCCGCGACGGGCCGATCTCGAGTCGACGCCCGTGCAGCACTTCTGGTCGCTCTCGGTCGAGGAGCAGTTCTACCTGTTCTGGCCGCTGCTGCTGATCGTCGCCATCTGGTTCGCGGCGCGCAGGGGAGTCGGATCCCGGCGAGTGCTCCTGCTCCTGCTCGGCGCGGTGACGGCGGCATCGTTCGTGCACTGCGTCGTGCTGACGGCGCAGGACCCCGATCTCGCCTACTTCTCGACGTTCACGCGCACGTGGGAGTTCGGCGTGGGCGGACTCCTCGCCCTCGTCGCCGCGACACCGCTTCGCGGGCACGAGGGGGTGCGCTCCGTCGTGTCGATCGCAGGACTCGTGCTCATCGCCGTGCCGATCGTCACGTTCCGCTCGCCCGAACTGTTCCCCGGCGCGATCGTGCTGGTGCCCGTCGTCGGCACGCTCGCGGTGATCTGGGCCGGCATGCCGCAGCTCGCATGGTCTCCGGCCCGACTCGCCGCGCTGCGGCCGGTGCAGTGGATGGGCGACGTGTCGTACTCGCTCTACCTGTGGCACTGGCCGATCTTCATGTTCGTGCCGTACCTCACCGGAATGCCGAGCCCGCCCTGGCTCATGGTGCTGCTCGTCGCGCTCTCGTTCCTCGTTGCCGGCCTCTCGAAGCGGTACATCGAGGACCCGTTCCGCACTCCCGCGAACGGCCTGCGCGCCCGCCCGGCGGTCGTGATCGGCGCACTGGCCGGCGTCATCGCCCTCGTGGTCGGCGCCGGTGTGGTCGCTCCGGGCGTCGCGGCCGAGCGCAACGTCGCCTGCTCGCGCAGCGATCGGGACTGACGCCCCGGCTTCGAGCGAGGCCTCTCAGACGGGTGTACCGTCGATCGTCGTCTCGAGATCGATGCTGCCGTGCACGCTGCGGGCGACGGTGCACGAGCGGTCGATCGCCTTGACCATGACCTCGATGAGCTTCGCGCGCTCGGCCTCGTCGAGCGAGGAGAGGTCGAGCAGGAGCTCCTCGTCGACGCGCGAATACCGGTTGTCGGAGTCGGAGGTGCCGTGAGCCCACACCGTCATCGCGAAGTCGTCGCCGAGGCGCCGAGCGGCGACCCGGTCGGCGCTCATGCCGGCGCAGCCCGCGAGCGCGAGCTTCAGCAGCTCGCCGGGCGTGAAGTGCCCCTCGGCCTCCGCCGGCCCGATGAGGACCGTCGACCCGCGTTCGTTCATGCCCTCGAAGGTGCGTTGCCCGGTGCGGGTGACCGAGACGCTGCCCGGTCCGATGCGGTCGCTCACCTGATGCGCGTGCTCGGTCATGTACGCCTCCAGCCTGGTCGTCACGTCGATTCCATCACGGATGTCGCGCGCTCGGGACGCCCTCGTCTGCGACATCCCTGTGAACCGCGCCGGGCGCGACACGCCCGGGTTGCACGAAGGGCCTCATTGTGGCAAACTCGTTGAGTTCAACATTTCGAACGCGTGCACTCGTGCGCGCTGATCGGATCACTGTCAGGCAGTGCATAACCACCCGGCTCACCTCGTTCCAACGGGGCTCACGCAGGGGTCAGGTTAGGCCGCAGGCAGGAGAACAGACAATCCGACACACACAACGCCATGGGCGACCATGTCTGCGTGCGCGCCGGTGGGCTCGAAGGTCGAGCGTGTCGAGAGCACCGCCCCGGTCTCACCGGGCGGGTGGTTTCGACAGGCTCGATCACCGGCCTTTGACAGAAGAACAGTGGTGCTTCACACGGAGTAGCTACGCGGCGTCCGATGCCCTCGGAAGGGGTAAGACGCCTTGACAGAGAGAGAGTCAGCAATGGCGGGACAGAAGATCCGCATTCGACTGAAGTCGTATGACCACGAGGTCATCGACACCTCGGCACGCAAGATCGTCGACACGGTGACCCGCGCGGGTGCCACGGTCGTCGGTCCGGTGCCGCTTCCGACGGAGAAGAACGTGGTGTGCGTCATCCGCTCGCCCCACAAGTACAAGGACAGCCGCGAGCACTTCGAGATGCGCACCCACAAGCGCCTCATCGACATCGTGGACCCGACGCCCAAGGCCGTCGACTCGCTCATGCGACTCGACCTGCCGGCCGACGTCAACATCGAGATCAAGCTCTGAGGTAACAGATGTCTTCCGCTACCAAGAACGTGAAGGGTCTGCTCGGCACCAAGCTCGGCATGACCCAGGTGTGGGACGAGAACAACAAGCTCGTGCCCGTGACCGTCATCGAGATCGCACCCAACGTGGTCACCCAGCTCCGCACCGTCGAGAACGACGGCTACGAGGCTGTGCAGATCGCTGCAGGCGCCATCGACCCGCGCAAGGTCAACCAGCCCGCGACCGGCCACTTCGCCGCCGCAGGCGTGACCCCCCGTCGCCACCTGACCGAGGTCCGCACCGCGGACGCCGCGTCGTACTCCCTCGGCCAGGAGCTCCCCGTCGAGGGTGCCTTCGAGGCCGGCCAGCTCGTCGACGTCGTCGGCACGAGCAAGGGCAAGGGCTTCGCCGGTGTCATGAAGCGCCACAACTTCAAGGGTGTCTCCGCTTCGCACGGTTCGCACCGCAACCACCGCAAGCCCGGTTCCATCGGTGCCTCGTCGACGCCCAGCCGCGTCTTCAAGGGCATGCGCATGGCCGGCCGCATGGGTGGCGAGCGCGTGACCGTGCTCAACCTCCGCGTGCACGCCGTCGACGCCGAGAAGGGCCTGCTGCTCGTCAAGGGCGCGGTTCCCGGTGCTCGCGGCCGTCTCGTTTTCGTCCGCAACGCAGTGAAGGGGGCGTAGTCCATGGCTACCGCCAACACCATTGACGTGCTCGACGCGACCGGCAAGAAGTCCGGCTCGGTCGAGCTGCCCGCCGAACTCTTCGACGTGCAGACCAACGTCCCGCTCATCCACCAGGTCGTCGTCGCCCAGCTCGCAGCAGCGCGCCAGGGCACGCACAAGACCAAGACCCGCGGCGAGGTTTCCGGCGCCGGTCGCAAGCCGTTCAAGCAGAAGGGCACCGGCCGCGCCCGTCAGGGTTCGATCCGCGCTCCTCAGATGACCGGCGGTGGCATCGTTCACGGCCCGCAGCCGCGTGACTACTCGCAGCGCACGCCCAAGAAGATGATCGCAGCGGCCCTCCTCGGCTCGCTCTCCGACCGCGCTCGCGGCGGCCGCGTCCACGCGGTCACGGCCTTCACGGCCAGCGAGACGCCGAAGACCAAGGAAGCCGTCTCGCTCCTCGCAGCGATCGCTCCGGCCAAGCGCTTCCTCGTCGTGCTCACGCACGGTGAAGAGCTCTCGCAGCGCGCGGTTCGGAACATCCCGACCGTGCACGTGCTGCGCGTCGACCAGCTGAACGCCTACGACGTGCTCGTCTCGGACGACATCGTCTTCAGCACCGCTGCCCTCGAGTCCTTCGTGGCCTCGAAGACGGCGAAGAAGGAAGAGGTCTCGGCATGACCGCCGCCGCGAACAACAAGGACCCGCGCGACATCATCATCGCGCCCGTCGTCTCGGAGAAGAGCTACGGCCTGATCGACGAGGGCAAGTACACGTTCATCGTGGACCCCCGTTCGAACAAGACCGAGATCAAGCTCGCCATCGAGAAGATCTTCAACGTCCAGGTGGCGTCGATCAACACCCTGAACCGCCAGGGCAAGACCCGCCGTACCCGGTTCGGCATGGGCAAGCGCAAGGACACCAAGCGCGCGATCGTCACCCTCAAGTCCGGCTCGATCGACATCTTCACGGCTGTCGGCTAGGGAGCAGAGGAATAAGAATGGCTATTCGTAAGTACAAGCCCACGACTCCCGGTCGTCGCGGTTCGTCGGTCGCCGACTTCGCGGAGATCACTCGCTCCACGCCTGAGAAGTCGCTGCTCCGCCCGCTGCCGAAGACCGGTGGTCGCAACAACCAGGGCCGCATCACGACGCGTCACATCGGTGGTGGCCACAAGCGCCAGTACCGCGTGATCGACTTCAAGCGCAACGACAAGGACGGCGTCAACGCCAAGGTCGCTCACATCGAGTACGACCCCAACCGCACCGCGCGCATCGCGCTGCTGCACTTCGTCGACGGCACCAAGCGCTACATCCTGGCTCCGAACAAGCTGTCGCAGGGCGACATCGTCGAGTCGGGTCCCGGCGCCGACATCAAGCCCGGCAACAACCTGCCGCTGAAGAACATCCCCACCGGTACCGTGGTGCACGCCATCGAGCTGCGCCCCGGCGGCGGTGCCAAGATGGCACGCTCGGCCGGAGCATCCGTTCGCCTCGTTGCGAAGGACGGCCCCTACGCCCAGCTGCGCCTGCCCTCGGGCGAGATCCGCAACGTCGACGCGCGCTGCCGCGCGACCGTCGGCGAGGTCGGCAACGCCGAGCAGTCGAACATCAACTGGGGCAAGGCCGGCCGCATGCGCTGGAAGGGCGTCCGCCCGACCGTCCGCGGTGTCGCCATGAACCCGGTCGACCACCCGCACGGTGGTGGCGAGGGCAAGACGTCCGGTGGACGTCACCCCGTCAGCCCCTGGGGCCAGAAGGAAGGCCGCACGCGCAAGCGCGACCTCCCCAGCGACAAGCTCATCGTTCGCCGCCGTAACGTCGGCAAGAAGCGCAAGTAGGAGTTGTAGAAGATGCCACGCAGTCTGAAGAAGGGCCCCTTCGTCGATGACCACCTGCTTCGCAAGGTGATCACGGCGAACGAGGCCGGCAGCAAGAACGTCATCAAGACCTGGTCGCGCCGCTCGATGATCATCCCGGCCATGCTGGGTCACACCATCGCGGTGCACGACGGTCGCAAGCACATCCCGGTGTTCGTCACCGAGACCATGGTGGGTCACAAGCTCGGCGAGTTCGCCCCCACCCGCACCTTCCGTGGACACGTGAAGGACGACAAGAAGGGCCGTCGCCGCTAAGCGGTGACGTGAAGGAGGAGAAGAAATGGTGGAGTCGATCGCACGCGTGCGACACATCCGCGTCACCCCCATGAAGGCCCGCCGCGTCGTCAACATGATCCGCGGCCGCCAGGCACAGGAGGCACTCGCCATCCTGAAGTTCGCCCCCCAGGGTGCGAGCGAGCCGGTGTACAAGCTCGTCGCCTCGGCCATCGCGAACGCTCGCGTCAAGGCCGATGCCACGAACACCTACCTGGACGAGCAGGACCTCTACATCAGCCGCGCATTCGTCGATGAGGGCACCACCCTCAAGCGATTCCAGCCGCGCGCTCAGGGTCGTGCCTTCCGCATCAACAAGCGAACGAGCCACATCACCGTCGTGCTCGCCACGCCCGAGGAGGGTACGAAGTAATGGGTCAGAAAGTAAACCCGTACGGCTTCCGTCTCGGCATCACCACCGACCATGTGTCGCGGTGGTTCTCCGACTCGACGAAGCCCGGTCAGCGCTACGCCGACTACCTTGCAGAAGACATCAAGATCCGTCGACTGCTGCAGACGTCGCTCGACCGTGCCGGTGTCTCGCGCATCGAGATCGAGCGCACCCGCGACCGTGTCCGCGTGGACATCCACACGGCTCGTCCCGGCATCGTGATCGGCCGCCGCGGCGCCGAGGCCGAGCGCATCCGCGCCGACCTCGAGAAGCTCAGCGGCAAGCAGATCCAGCTGAACATCCTCGAGGTGAAGAACCCCGAGGCCGACGCTCAGCTCGTCGCTCAGGGCATCGCCGAGCAGCTCTCCGCTCGTGTGGCATTCCGCCGCGCGATGCGCAAGGGCCTGCAGGGTGCTCAGCGCGCCGGCGCCAAGGGCGTCCGCATCCAGGTCTCCGGCCGCCTCGGCGGCGCCGAGATGAGCCGTTCGGAGTTCTACCGCGAAGGCCGTGTGCCCCTGCACACCCTCCGCGCGAACATCGACTACGGCTTCTACGAGGCGAAGACCACCTTCGGCCGCATCGGTGTGAAGGTCTGGATCTACAAGGGCGACATCACCAACAAGGAGCTCGCCCGCGAGCAGGCCAACCAGAAGTCGTCGCGCCCCGAGCGCAGTGACCGTCCCCGCCGTGCGCCCAAGGCGCAGGAGCCGGTGGCAGCAGGAGTTGAGGCATAACCATGTTGATTCCCCGTCGAGTCAAGTACCGCAAGCAGCACCACCCCGGCCGTTCGGGCCACGCCACCGGCGGCACGAAGGTCACCTTCGGTGAGTTCGGCATCCAGGCGTTGACCCCCGCGTACGTGACCAACCGTCAGATCGAGTCCGCTCGTATCGCCATGACGCGTCACATCAAGCGTGGCGGCAAGGTGTGGATCAACATCTACCCCGACCGTCCGCTCACGAAGAAGCCGGCCGAAACCCGCATGGGTTCCGGTAAGGGTTCGCCCGAGTGGTGGGTCGCGAACGTCAAGCCGGGTCGAGTCCTCTTCGAGGTCTCCGGCGTCTCCGAGGAACTCGCTCGTGAGGCCATGACCCGTGCCATCCACAAGCTGCCCCTCAAGGCACGCATCATCAAGCGCGAGGAGGGCGACGCATAATGGCCGTCGGCACCAAGGAGCTCAGCCCCGTCGAGCTCGACACCTTTGAAGACGAGCGACTCGTCGACGAGCTGAAGAAGGCCAAGGAAGAGCTGTTCAACCTGCGCTTCCAGTCGGCCACGGGTCAGCTCGAAAGCCACGGCCGCCTCCGGGCGGTCAAGCGCGACATCGCGCGCATCTACACGGTCATCCGCGAGCGCGAACTCGGCATCCGGGCAACGCCCGCGCCGGTCGAGGTTCCGGTCAAGGCCGAGAAGAAGACGAAGAAGGCCAAGGCCGAGGCATCCGCTGATGCTGCAGCCGAGGTCGAAGAGACGAAGGAGGCCTGATCATGGCTGAGACCAAGAAGGCTTCGGCCGAGGTCGACACCGCGGCCGAGCTCGTCCGCGGCTACCGCAAGGTTCGTCGCGGCTACGTCGTCAGCGACAAGATGGACAAGACCATCGTCGTCGAGGTCGAGGACCGCGTGAAGCACCCGCTGTACGGCAAGGTTCTGCGCCGCACCTCGAAGGTCAAGGCTCACGACGAGCTGAACACCGCCGGCATCGGCGACCTCGTCGTGATCAGCGAGACCCGTCCCCTTTCCGCCACGAAGCGCTGGCGCCTCGTCGAGATCGTCGAGAAGGCCAAGTAAGCCCCGGGCTTACTTGAAAGAAGGAGATTCAAAGTGCTTCAGCAGGAATCACGAGTCAAGGTCGCCGACAACACCGGCGCCAAGGTGCTCCTCACGATCCGCGTGCTCGGTGGCTCGAAGCGCCGGTACGCCGGCCTCGGTGACACCATCGTCGCGACCGTCAAGGACGCGATCCCCGGCGGCAACGTCAAGAAGGGCGATGTGGTCAAGGCCGTCATCGTCCGCACCGTCAAGGAGACCCGTCGTCCCGACGGCTCCTACATCAAGTTCGACGAGAACGCCGCAGTGATCCTGAAGAACGATGGTGACCCCCGCGGCACCCGTATCTTCGGACCGGTCGGTCGCGAGCTCCGCGACAAGAAGTTCATGAAGATCATCTCGCTGGCACCGGAGGTTATCTAGTCATGGCCAACATCAAGAAGGGTGACCTCGTTCAGGTCATCTCGGGCCGCAGCCAGGCTCGCGGCGGAGATCGCGGCAAGCAGGGCAAGGTCCTCGAGGTGCTCGTCGCCGAGAACCGCGTCGTCGTCGAAGGCATCAACTTCGTGACGAAGCACGTTCGCGTCGGCCAGACGCAGCGCGGCTCGAAGACCGGCGGCATCGAGACCGTCGAGGCCCCGATCCACGTCTCGAACGTCGCGCTCGTCGACCCCGAGTCGAAGAAGCCGACCCGCGTCGGTTTCCGCATCGAGACCGTGACGAAGGACGGCGTCGACAAGACCGTCCGCGTCCGTTACGCAAAGAAGTCAGGTAAGGACCTGTAATGACCGACACGGCTACGCAGGCTGGCAAAATCCAGCCGCGCCTGAAGACCAAGTACCGGGACGAGATCTCGAAGGCCCTCACCGAGGAGCACGGCTACACCAACGTGCACCAGGTTCCGGGTCTCGTGAAGATCGTCGTGAACATGGGTGTCGGCGAGGCCGCACGCGATGGCAAGGTCATCGACGGCGCGATCGCCGACCTCACCAAGATCACCGGCCAGAAGCCGCAGGTCACGAAGGCTCGCAAGTCCATCGCGCAGTTCAAGCTGCGCGAGGGACAGCCCATCGGCGCGCACGTCACCCTCCGTGGCGACCGCATGTGGGAGTTCCTCGACCGCCTGCTCTCGCTCGCACTGCCCCGTATCCGCGACTTCCGCGGCCTCTCGGACAAGCAGTTCGACGGCACCGGCAACTACACCTTCGGTCTCACGGAGCAGTCGATGTTCCACGAGATCGACCAGGACAAGATCGACCGCGTCCGCGGCATGGACATCACTGTGGTGACCACCGCCAAGACGGACGAAGAGGGCCGCGCGCTGCTCAAGCAGCTCGGCTTCCCCTTCAAGTCGGCCGACGCCGCCAACTGAACCACGGATGCTGCGGGCTCGCGCCCGCAGCATCCGATCCGGTCCTCCGCATCCGCGGGAGACCGACACCACAGGTCATCGCTCGTGTAACGGGCGCTGAAACCTGGTGAACGTAAGGAAATACTCGTCATGACGATGACCGACCCGGTCGCTGACATGCTGACCCGTCTGCGGAACGCGAACTCCGCACACCACGACTCCGTGTCGATGCCCAACTCCAAGCTCAAGGCGAACATCGCCGAGATCTTGAAGAAGGAGGGCTACATCGCGGACTTCGAGCTGACTGACGCTCGCGTGGGCAAGACGCTCACGCTGCAGCTCAAGTTCGGCCCCAACCGCGAGCGTTCGATCGCTGGCATCAAGCGCGTCTCCAAGCCCGGCCTCCGCGTCTACGCGAAGTCGACGGAGCTCCCCAAGGTGCTCGGCGGCCTCGGCGTTGCCATCCTGTCCACCTCCAGCGGTCTGCTCACCGACCGTCAGGCCGAGAAGAAGGGCGTAGGCGGAGAAGTCCTCGCCTACGTGTGGTAGTTCCATGTCACGAATCGGACGTCTCCCCATCGACATCCCCGCGGGCGTCGAGGTCAAGATCGACGGCCAGGCCGTTTCGGTGAAGGGCCCGAAGGGCGAGCTCGCGCTCACCGTCGCCGCCCCCATCGAGGTCAAGCTCGAAGAGAACCAGGTTCTCGTCACCCGCCCCGACGACGAGCGCACCTCGCGCTCGCTGCACGGCCTCACGCGTACCCTCATCGCCAACCAGATCATCGGCGTGACCCAGGGCTACAGCAAGGCACTCGAGATCGTTGGAACCGGTTACCGCGTCGCGCAGAAGGGCTCGTCGCTCGAGCTCGCGCTCGGTTTCTCGCACCCCGTCGTCGTCGACGCACCCACCGGCATCACGTTGACCGTCGAGGGCAACAACAAGATCACGGTCGCGGGCATCGACAAGCAGGCGGTCGGCGAGGTCGCCGCGAACATCCGCAAGATCAAGAAGCCCGAGCCGTACAAGGGCAAGGGCATCCGCTACGCCGGCGAGGTCGTGCGTCGCAAGGCCGGAAAGTCAGGTAAGTAATCATGGCTGTGAAGACCAAGACGGCTGCGCGTTCGCGCCGCCACACCCGCCTTCGCAAGAAGGTCGTCGGCACCGAGCTGCGTCCGCGCCTCGTCGTCACCCGTTCGGCACGTCACGTGTTCGTCCAGGTCGTCGACGACAGCAAGGGCCTGACCGTCGCCAGCGCCTCGACCATGGAGGCAGACCTCCGTGTGTTCGACGGTGACAAGACCGCCAAGGCCAAGAAGGTCGGCGAGCTCGTCGCAGAGCGTGCGAAGAAGGCCGGCATCGAGTCCGTCGTCTTCGACCGCGGCGGCAACAAGTACGCCGGTCGTGTCGCAGCGATCGCCGATGGAGCGCGAGAGGCAGGGCTCAACCTGTGAGCGAGAACACTACGAAGGAGACCGAGGTGACCGCAGAAGCACCCGTCGAGACGGCAGCAGCTTCGGAGCCGGCTCGGAACGAGCGCGACAACCGTCGCGGTGGCGGTCGTGACCGCAACCAGGGTGGCCGCGACCGCGGTGGCCGTGACGCCGACAAGAGCCAGTTCCTCGAGCGCGTCGTGACCATCAACCGCGTGTCGAAGGTCGTCAAGGGCGGCCGTCGCTTCAGCTTCACGGCGCTCGTCGTCGTGGGTGACGGCAACGGACTCGTCGGCGTCGGCTACGGCAAGGCCCGCGAGGTCCCGACCGCGATCTCGAAGGGCGTCGAGGAGGCGAAGAAGAACTTCTTCCGCGTTCCTCGCGTCGGCGCGACCATCCCGCACCCCGTCCAGGGTGAGGCTGCAGCCGGCGTCGTCCTGCTCCGCCCCGCTTCGGCCGGTACCGGTGTCATCGCCGGTGGTCCCGTGCGTGCGGTGCTCGAGTGCGCCGGCATCCACGACGTGCTGAGCAAGTCGCTCGGTTCGTCGAACACCATCAACATCGTGCACGCCACGGTCGCCGCCCTGCAGCAGCTCGAAGAGCCGCGTGCAGTCGCAGCCCGTCGTGGCCTCGCCTACGACGAGGTCGCTCCGGCCCGTCTGCTGCGTGCCGAGGCCCAGGCGGCAGAGTCCGCCGCAGCAGCGAAGGCAGGTGCCTGATGGCCAAGCAGCTGAAGGTGACCCAGATCAAGTCCAAGGTGAGCGAGAAGCAGTACCAGCGCGACACGCTGCGCAGCCTCGGACTCAAGCGCATCGGTGACTCGGTGGTTCGCGAGGACAACTCGCAGAACCGCGGCTACGTGAACACCGTCGCGCACCTCGTGAAGGTTGAGGAGATTGACTAATGGCTGACGAGAAGAAGGACGTCGCCGCCGAAGCCCCCAAGAAGGCTCCGGCGAAGAAGACGGCCGACAAGCCCGCCGCCGCGAAGGCAGCCCCCAAGGCTGCTGCCGAGAAGAAGGCCCCCGCCAAGGCCGCAGCAGCGAAGGCCGACTCGGCCGACGCCGCCAAGGCTCCGGCGAAGAAGGCCCCCGCGAAGGCTGCACCCGCCAAGAAGGCCGCCCCCAAGGCGGACGTCGCTGAGAAGCGCGAGCAGGTGCTGAAGGTCCACCACCTCCGCCCCGCTCCCGGTGCCAAGAAGGACAAGACCCGCGTCGGACGCGGTGAGGGTTCGAAGGGCAAGACGGCAGGTCGCGGTACCAAGGGCTCGAAGGCTCGCAACAACATCCGCCCCGGGTTCGAGGGTGGCCAGCTTCCGTACCACATGCGTGCGCCGAAGCTCCGCGGCTTCAAGAACCCGTTCCGCGTCGAGTACCAGGTCGTGAACCTGGAGAAGCTCGCCGAGCTCTACCCGAAGGGCGGCGACGTCACGATCGCCGACCTCGTCGAGAAGGGCGCCGTTCGCAAGAACGAGCGCGTCAAGGTTCTCGGCAACGGCGACATCCAGGTGAAGCTCACCGTCGCGGTCGACAAGGTCTCCGGCTCGGCTGAGCAGAAGATCGTCGCCGCCGGCGGCTCGGTCAAGTAGACCGGAACAGCACCGATTGCACGAGCCAGTCGGGACCTCGCGTATGATTCACGGGGGTCTCGACTGGCTCGAGCCGCATATGGACTGACTCCACACGGAGCAACAGGAGGACGAGTGTTCAACGCCATCGGGCGGATCTTCCGCACGCCGGATCTTCGCCGCAAGCTCGGGTTCACGCTGGGCATCGTCGCCCTGTTCCGGCTGGGTTCGTTCATTCCCGCGCCGTTCGTGGACTTCGGCAACGTCCAGGCGTGTCTCGCCGCGAACCAGGCAGGCGCTGCGGGGCTCTACGACCTCGTGAACCTGTTCTCGGGCGGCGCGCTGCTCCAGCTGTCGATCTTCGCGCTGGGCATCATGCCCTACATCACGGCGTCGATCATCGTGCAGCTGCTGCGCGTGGTGATCCCTCACTTCGAGACGCTCTACAAAGAGGGTCAGGCCGGTCAGGGCCGCCTCACGCAGTACACCCGCTACCTGACGATCGCGCTCGGCGTGCTCCAGTCGACGACGCTCATCACGGTCGCCCGCTCCGGCGCGCTCTTCCCGTCGGGTGCCCCCGAGTGCTCGCAGCTCATCACGAACGACGCCTGGTACGCGATCCTGCTCATGGTGATCACCATGACCGCCGGTACCGGCCTCATCATGTGGATGGGCGAGCTCATCACCGAGCGCGGCATCGGCAACGGCATGTCGCTCCTCATCTTCACCTCGATCGCCGCGACCTTCCCCGGCTCGCTCTGGGCCATCGGCATCGCCCGCGGCTGGGACGTCTTCGCGATCGTGCTCGCCATCGGCCTGCTGGTCGTGGTCGCCGTGGTCTTCGTCGAGCAGTCGCAGCGGCGCATCCCGGTGCAGTACGCGAAGCGCATGGTCGGCCGGCGCACGTACGGCGGCAACAACACGTACATCCCGATCAAGGTCAACATGGCCGGCGTCGTGCCCGTCATCTTCGCCTCGTCGCTGCTGTATCTGCCCGCACTCATCGCGCAGTTCAACACGCCGGCCGCCGGCGAGACGCCGCAGCCGTGGGTCGTGTGGATCACGAACAACCTCACGCAGGGCGGCCACCCGCTCTACATGCTGATGTACTTCCTGCTCATCGTCGGATTCACGTACTTCTACGTGGCGATTACGTTCAACCCCGACGAGGTCTCCGAGAACATGAAGAAGTACGGCGGCTTCATCCCGGGCATCCGGGCCGGACGCCCCACCGCCGAGTACCTCGACTACGTGCTCACGCGCATCACGCTGCCGGGCTCGCTGTACCTCGGTGCGATCGCGCTGATCCCGCTGATCGCGTTCGCGGTCGTGGGCGCCGACCAGAACTTCCCCTTCGGCGGCGCTTCGATCCTCATCATCGTCGGTGTCGGCCTCGAGACGGTCAAGCAGATCGACGCCCAGCTCCAGCAGCGACACTACGAAGGACTTCTCCGATGACGGCTTCCGCAACCGGCTCAGCTCGCTTCCTGATCGTCGGGCCCCAGGGCTCCGGCAAGGGAACGCAGGGCGTGCTCGTCGCGGAGGCGTTCGGAGTGCCCCAGGTCGCCACCGGAGACATCTTCCGAGCCAACGTGGCCGGCGGCACCGAGCTCGGCAAGCGCGTGCAGGCGATCATCGAGGCGGGCGACCTCGTTCCCGACGAGCTCACGAGCGAGCTCGTGCGCGATCGGCTCGAGCAGCCGGATGCCGCGGGCGGCTTCCTCCTCGACGGCTACCCGCGCAACCGTGGCCAGGTCGACGACCTCGATGCGTTCCTCACGGCGCGCGGCGAGTCGCTCGACGCGGTCATCGAGCTCGAGGTGCCCCGCGAGGAGAGCATCGCCCGCCTGCGGCATCGCGCAGTCGAGCAGGGCCGCACCGATGACACCGAAGAGGTCATCGCGAACCGACTCGCGATCTACGAGCGGGAGACCGCCCCGATCCTCGACGTGTACCGCCCGCGCGGCATCGTCGTGCGCATCGACGGCGTCGGTTCGCTCGACGAGGTGACCGAGCGCATCTTCTCGGCTCTCGCCGCACGCGGACTCGCGCCCAACGGCGTCACCGCCTGAGCGCATCGGTGTTCCGTCGGTCGATCTACAAGTCGCCTGCCGAGCTCCGCTCGATGCGGGCCGCCGGTGAGCTGACCGCTGCGGCGCTCGCGGAGACGCGCCGGCTGCTCGTGCCGGGTGCGACGCCGCTCGAACTCGACGCCGCCGCCGAACGCGTGATCCGCGATGGGGGCGGGCGTCCGAACTTCCAGCTCGTTCCCGGCTACCGGCACACGCTCTGCGTCTCGGTCGACGACGATGTCGTGCACGGGATCCCCGGCGATCGCCCGTTCCGGGCCGGCGACATCGTCTCGGTCGACGGCGGTGCCGAGCTCGACGGCTGGAACGGCGATTCGGCGTTCACCGCGGTGCTGCCCGATGCCGCACGACCCGATGTCGTCGCCGCTCGCGGAGAGCTCAGCAGGGTCACCGAGCAGGCCTTGTGGGTCGGCATCGCCACCCTCGCCGGTTCGTCCCACCTCAACGAGGTCGGCGCCGCGATCGAGGAGTTCGTGCGGAGCGAGGGCGACTTCGGCATCCTCACCGACTACGTCGGCCATGGCATCGGACGGTCGATGCACGAGGAACCGCCGGTCTTCAACTATCGAGTGGATCGGCGCGGGCCGGCCGTGAAGCCGGGGCTCGTGGTGGCGATCGAGCCCATGATCGTCGCCGGCGCCATCGACACCTTCACGCGCGACGACGACTGGACCGTGACGACATCCGACGGCTCGGATGCCGCCCACTGGGAGCACTCGGTCGCGGTGCACGCCGATGGCATCTGGGTGCTCACCGCGCCCGACGGCGGCGCAGCGGGAATGGCGCCGTTCGGCGTGCGGCCGACGCCGATCGCCTGATCGCCCGGCACCGCTCCGGGCTGCGCGTCACGGCTCCATGAGCCGCGCGAGCACAGCGAGCAGCCCCGGATAGTCCGTGGCGTCGCTCACGAGCCGATCGATGTTCGCGCGATCGCTGAACGCCTCGACGAACTGGTCGAACAGTTCCTGGAAGCGGGCCCGTCCGTCCTCCGAGAACGCGATGAGGGCCACGACGTTGACCCGGGCGCCCGTCCACTCGATCGGCTCCTCGTCGATCGCGATCGCGATCGCGGTGCTGGCCGCCGACATCGTCATCGCGTGCGGCACCGCGAGGTGCTCGGTGAAGGCCGTCGAGGAGAGCCGCTCCCGTTCGAGGGCGGAATCGACATAGGCGTGGTCGATCACCCCGGCGTCGATCATGCGCTCGCCGAGCATGCGGATGACCGACTCGGGATCGTGCCCGCGGAGGCCGCGCACGAAGAGTTCGGGAGCGATGTACTCGGAGAGCGCGACGGCGAGGCGGGCTCGACGCCGCATGCTCCGGATGCCCGCCACCTCGGTGCGGATGCGCTCGAGATCGGCGTCGGTGGGAAACACCGCGACCCGTACGAAGTGCTCGACCGGCTGTGCGGGCTCCAGCACCGAGACGACGAGCTCGGCCTGGACGCGCGCCGGGTCGTCGACGGCATCGACGACGCCGACGAGCTCGATCTCGTCGGGGAACGCGGCACCGATGCGCTCCGCGAGGGTCAGGTGCACGTCGTGGTAGGCCGGCGCCACGATCATCACCCGCACGCGATCGGCGCTCGATCGCTGCCGGTCGAGATACGCGCCCACGTGCATCGCGATGTAGGCGATCTCGTCATCGTCGACGACGATGCCCTCGGCGAGCGAGAGCTCGTGCGCGATGTAGACCGACAGGTCGTAGATGAGCGGGTACGCCGACTTGATGGCGGCGGTGAGCGGATTCCGGGACGGGCGGCGCTCGGCCGAGCGGGCGACGAGGTTGTCGACGTGCAGGGCGAGCCGATCGATGAACTCGTCGTCGTCGAGGTCGACGAGGTACTCCTCGGCGGTGCGGCCGACGACGGCGCGCACGAGCTCGGCCCGCGATGAGGGCATCGGCCGCGAGGCATCCGCCGTCGCCAGCGAACGGGTGGCGGCCCGGTTGCCCAGCAACCTCGAGAGGTGGGCGAGTTCGGCGTCGCCGACGCGGGTGCCGAACGTCCGGCGGATGACCCGGTCGAGCAGCTGCCCGAGCGGAGCCTCTCCGTCGGCGGGCGCCCGCGGTGCCGGCTCATCGGCATCGAGGGGCCGGTTGCGGCCGATGCGGTCGACGGCGATGGCGATGTGCAGCAGCACGTCGTCCAGCGCGTAGGCGTTGGGCGCGTATCCGGCCGCGGCGAGTTCGGCGACGAGCGCCTCGCGGAAGGCCGGCAGTTCTGGGAACGCGGCGCGCAGGCCGTCGGCCCCTCGGCTGCCCCGGGCGGCCTCCTCGTGGAACAGCGAGGCGAGGAGCTTCCGCGCCGCCGACTCCGTTCCGCGCAGGCGCACGCGTTCGCCGCTCCGCACGAGCGAGAGGCCGCTGCCGGCCAGCCGCGCCCTGACGCGGCCGAGGTCGGCCTCGATCGTCGACTCGCTCACGTGGAACGCCTCAGCGGCCTCGTAGACGTCGATGCCGTCGCTCGCATCGACCAGCTCCCTGATCAGCTGCGAGACCCGGGCCGCGGGGAGGGCGCCGGCACCGGCGGAGCGTTGCGAGGAGGCGGCCGCCCATGCCGCACGATCGAGCCGGTATCCGAGCGGCCCGGACTCGACGATGAGCCTGCCCGCATCGGAGTTGGCGTTGGCGGCGTAGCTGCGGATGGTCCGAGGCGTCACGCCGAGGAGCGCGGAGAATTCGGCCGCGGTCGTCCACCCGGTGCGCTCGGCGAGCGCGGCGACGAGTCGCTCCCAGTTCTCGGCCACGGGTCCTCCTGCTGAGACGCCCGAACTCCGGACGGTGCACACAGTCAACCATCCGAGGCCGCCTCCCCGTTCGCGAGAACGGCTTCCGGGGGTGCGGAAGCGAGTGTGCTGGTGCGGTACCGGCCGACACCGCACAATCGAGGGGAGGACGGCGCAGTGCGAGCCGACGATCGACGGAGACCGCCAGGGCGGAGCGAGGAGGCACCCATGCGCATCATCGTCGTCTGCGGTGCCGGCGCCTCGAGCACCTTCGTCGCGATGCGGATCCGGCGTGCCGCCGACGCCCGGGGCATGAGCATCGAGGTGGCGGCGAGCGGGGAGTCGCAGCTGGCGACGACCCTCATCGGAGCGGACGTGCTGCTCGTCGGCGCCCACCTCGGAGATCGGCTCGCCGCGGTTCGCGAACGCGCGGCCGCGGCATCCGTCGACCTGGTCCTGCTCCCGGCCGATGCGGCCGTCGGCGCCGACCCGGATGCACTGCTCGAACTCGCACTCGCCTCGCGTGAGGCGCGATCGTGACCCGCCGTGCGGTGCCCACCGCTCCCTCATCCGCGGCGGGCGGCTATGGTGAACGAGGGAACGGATACTCGCGACGGGGGCCGGAAACATGCTGGAACGAACAGTTCGAATCGGATCGACGCACGGCCTGCATGCACGGCCGGCGAAGCTCTTCACCCAGGCCGTCGTCGCCTCGGGCGCCACGGTCACGCTCAGCAAGTCGGGCGGCAAGCCCGTCAACGCGGCGAGCATCCTCGGCGTCATCTCGCAGGGCATCGACCACGGCGACGAGGTCACCCTCGTCGTCGAGGGCGACGACGAATCGGCTGTGCTCGACTCGCTCGTCGAACTGCTCGGCACCGACCACGACGAATAGCGCGTGGCGTCCGTCTTCCTTCGAACTGATTCGAGAGGGCGAATGATGGAGATCACGGGTACGGGCATCGGCCAGGGGGTGGCCGTCGGCCAGGTCGTGCGCATGGCCGAGCGGCTGCCGGAGCCGGTCGACCGGCCGAGCCACCTCGACCCCGAGCGCGAGACGGAACGGGCGAAGGCGTCCCTGTCGGTCGTCGCCGCCGAACTCGCACGTCGCGGCTCGCAGGCGGGCGGCGCCGCGAAGGACGTGCTCGAGGCGCAGGCCATGATGGCCGAGGACCCGAGCCTCCTCGACGAGGTCGTGACGCGGCTCCAGGCCGGCAAGACCGCCGAGCGCGCCGTGTTCGAGGCGTTCGGCTCCTATCGCGACCTGCTCGCCGGCATGGGCGGTTACATGGGCGAGCGGGCCGCCGATCTCGACGACATCTCGCAGCGCGTCATCGCGCACCTCCTGAAGCTGCCGGCGCCGGGCGTGCCCGATCCCGGCCACCCGTTCATCCTGGTCGCGAGGGACCTCGCGCCGGCGGACACGGCGACGCTGGATCTCGACCAGGTGCAGGGCCTCGTCACGATCGACGGAGGACCGACCTCGCACACGGCGATCCTCGCCCGCGAGAAGTCGATCGTCGCGATCGTCGGGGCGACGGATGCCGCGAGCCTCGCCGACGGCGACACCATCGTCGTCGACGCCGAACGCGGCATCGTCCTCGCCGACCCCTCGGCGGAGGAGATCGCCTCGGCGAAGTCGAGGATCGCGGAGCGAGCGGTGCGTTCGAGCGCTCCGATCGTGCCCGGCGCCCTCGCCGACGGCACCGCGGTGCCGCTCCTCGCGAACCTCGGGTCGGCCGACGGCGCGGCCGAGGCGCTTCGGCTCGGAGCCGAAGGAGTGGGCCTGTTCCGCACCGAGTTCCTCTTCCTCGACGAGGACACTGCACCGAGCATCACCGACCAGCAGGCCCAGTACACGCGGCTGCTGACGGCGTTCGCCGGGAAGAAGGTCGTCGTGCGCGTGCTCGACGCCGGCGCCGACAAGCCGCTGTCGTTCCTGAACGACGCACATGAGGAGAACCCGGCGCTCGGGCTCCGCGGCATCCGTGCGCTGCGGCACTCCGAGGCGATCCTTCGCGAGCAGCTCACCGCGCTCGCCGCCGCCGATGCGGCGACCGACGCCGAGCTGTGGGTCATGGCGCCCATGATCGCGACCGTCGAGGAGACCAGGTACTTCACCGGGCTCGCACGGGAGCTCGGCATCCGCGTCGCAGGGGTCATGGTCGAGACGCCGTCGGCCGCCCTCGTGGCCGACCGGGTGCTCGCCGCTTGCGACTTCGCCTCGATCGGCACGAACGACCTCACGCAGTACACGATGGCCGCCGACCGGCTGCTCGGCACGGTCGCGAACCTCCAGAACCCCTGGCACCCCGCCGTGCTCCGCCTCATCGCGGACGTCGGGGCGGCCGGCGCCGAAGTCGGCAAGCCCGTCGGCATCTGCGGCGAGGCCGCCGCCGACCCGCTCCTCGCCGTCGTGCTCGTCGGGCTCGGAGCCACCAGCCTGTCGATGTCGCCATCGGCACTCGCAGATGTCCGCGCCTCCCTCGCGCGGTACAGCCTGAGCGACGCGAACGCGCTCGCCCGGGCAGCCCTGGCCGCTGAGGGAGCGGCCGAAGCAAGAGCGGCGGCAGTCGCCGTCGCGACCGAGATCACCTCGACCCGGGACACCGGGTCGTGACCACCAGAGAGGCACTGCCATGACAACGACGTCAGCGGACACGAAGCGGCCCGGGGGAGCCCGCGTCGCCGTCCAGAGGTTCGGCTCGTTCCTGTCGAACATGATCCTGCCGAACATCGCGGCCTTCATCGCCTGGGGCATCGTCACGATGTTCTTCATCCCGGCGGGGTTCACGCCGAACGAGTCGCTCGCCGAACTCGTCGGCCCGATGATCACCTACCTGCTGCCGTTGCTCATCGCCAACCAGGGCGGCCGGCTCATCTACGACACCCGCGGCGGCGTCGTCGCCTCGATCGCCACGGTCGGCGTGATCGTCGGCACCGACATCCCGATGTTCCTCGGCGCCATGATCATGGGCCCGCTCGCGGCGTGGCTCATGAAGCAGGTCGACCGCATCTGGGAGGGCAAGGTCAAGGCCGGCTTCGAGATGCTGGTCAACAACTTCTCGGCCGGCATCCTCGGCTTCGGTCTCGCGATCGTCGGCTACCTCGCATTCGGCCCCGTCGTCGAGTGGCTCAGCAACGCGCTCGAGGCGGCGGTCGACTGGCTGGTCGCCCTCTCGCTGCTGCCGCTCCTGTCGATCCTCGTCGAGCCCGGCAAGGTGCTCTTCCTGAACAACGCGATCAACCACGGCGTGTTCACGCCGATCGGCACCCAGCAGGCGTCCGAGACCGGCAAGTCGATCCTGTTCCTGGTCGAGGCGAACCCCGGACCCGGCCTCGGCATCCTCCTGGCGTTCACGTTCTTCGGCATCGGCATGGCGCGGGCGACCGCCCCGGCCGCGATCATCATCCAGTTCTTCGGCGGCATCCACGAGATCTACTTCCCGTACGTGCTCATGAAGCCGCTGCTGATCGTCGCGGCGATCGCCGGCGGCATGACGGGCGTCGCGACGAACGTCCTGTTCAACAGCGGCCTGCGGGCGCCGGCGGCGCCGGGCAGCATCATCGCGGTGATCGCCCAGACGGCGTCGGACAGCTACGTCGGCGTGATCCTGTCGGTCGTGCTCTCCGCGGGCGTCTCGTTCCTCGTCGCGGCGATCATCCTTCGCGCGAGTCGCAAGCGCGACCTCGCGAGGGAGGGAGCCGGCGACCTCTCCGCCGCGATCGCGCAGACCGAGGCGAACAAGGGCAAGGAGAGCGGCGTGCTGCACAACCTGCAGGCCGACGTCGCGGCAGCCGGCGGTGCACTGCTCGCCGAGGGCGAGGAGGCCGCCTTCGAGCGGAAGCCGATCCACACGATCGTGTTCGCCTGCGACGCGGGCATGGGCTCGAGCGCGATGGGCGCCACGGTGCTGCGCAACAAGATCAAGAAGGCCGGCATCGACAGCGTCGACGTCACGAACAAGGCGATCGCCAACCTCACCGACGACGTCGACCTCGTCATCACCCACCAGGACCTCACCGACCGGGCCCGACGGCAGTCGCCGAACGCCCTGCACGTCTCGGTCGACAACTTCATGAACTCGCCGAAGTACGACGAGATCGTGCACCTGCTGGAGTCCGAAGGCGTTCGCTGAAAGGAAAGCCCATGACCGAACAGATCCTCTCTCCCGAGAACGTGCGGCTCGCGACACGGGCCGCCGGTCGAGACGACGCGATCCGCGAAGCGGGACGCATCCTCGTCGACACCGGTGCCGTACGGCCCGAGTACCTCGACTCGATGCTCGAGCGGGAGGGATCCGTCTCGACGTTCATGGGCAACCTCCTGGCGATACCGCACGGCACGAACGAGGGCAAGGACGCGATCGTGCGATCCGCGCTCTCGTTCGTGCGGTACGACGAGCCGGTCGACTGGGGCGGCGAGCCCGTGCGCTTCGTCGTGGGCATCGCGGGGCTCGACAACGAGCACCTCGAGATCCTCTCCAAGATCGCGATCATCTTCTCCGACGACGACTCGGTGCAGTCGCTCGTCGACGCAGGGTCGGCCGAGGAGATCTACTCGCTGCTCTCGGAGGTCAACGACTCGTGAAGGCGGTGCATTTCGGTGCCGGCAACATCGGTCGCGGCTTCGTGGGGCTCCTGCTCCACGAAGCCGGCTACGAGGTCGTCTTCGCCGACGTCAACGCCGCGCTGATCGGCGACCTCGCCGAGGCGGACGCGTACACCGTGCACGAGGTCGGCGCCGGTGCGCGCGACCGGGTCGTCGACGGCTTCCGCGCGGTGAACAGCGCCACGGATGCCTCGGCGCTGGCCGCCGAACTCGCGACGGCGGACATCGCCACGACGGCCGTCGGCCCGACGATCCTCCGCTTCATCGCCCCGCACCTCGTGACGGCGCTGCGGTCGAGGGCGACGGATGCCCCGCCGCTCGCGATCATGGCCTGCGAGAACGCCATCAACGCGACCGACGTGCTGCGCGACGAGATGGTCGCGCTCGTCGATCCGGCCGAATGGCCCGCGCTCGCCGCTCGCGCGGTGTTCGCGAACACCGCGGTCGATCGCATCGTGCCCGCCCAGGCTCCCGACGCCGGTCTCGACGTCACCGTCGAGACCTTCTTCGAGTGGGCGATCGAACGCGGGCCGTTCGGCGACTCGCCGCCGGCGATCGCGGAAGCGCATTTCGTCGACGACCTGGCCCCGTACATCGAGCGCAAGCTCTTCACCGTGAACACCGGACACGCCGCCACGGCGTACCTCGGCTTCCTCGCCGGGCACGAGCGCATCAGCGACGCGCTCGCCGACGACGGCGTCGCGGTCGCCGTCGAGCGTGCGCTTGAGGAGACGTCTGCGCTCATCGTCGCCAAGCACGACTTCACCGAGGAGCAGCAGGCCGAGTACCGCGCGACGATCCTGCGACGGTTCGCGAACCCCGAGCTGCCCGACACGGTCGAGCGAGTGGGGCGGCAGCCGCTTCGAAAGCTCGGCCGGCGCGAGCGCTTCATCGCTCCGGCCGCGGAGCTCGCCGAACGCGGGCTGCCGGTCGACGGCCTGCTCGCCGCGGTCGGTGCCGCGCTGAGGTTCGACGTTCCGAGCGATCCCGAGAGCGTCGAACTGCAGGCGCTCGTCGGCACGGTGGATCCGGTCGCGTTCGTTCGCGACGTGAACGGCATCGACGCGGGTCATCCGCTGCAGCAGCAGCTCGTGCGGACCGTCGCGTCGTCCCAACGCGCCGGTTGACGCACCGGTTGACGGCGGGTCCGAGGCGTGCACCGGGCTCGACTGGCGAAAACGCTCGGAATCACCTAGAGTTGATCCTTGGTGTTCTGCACGCCTGCTTCGGCATGCCTGACGGCCCCTGATTCAGGGGAATTCAGCGCAGCGAGCAGAACCATCGCACGACCAGCATCCCAACTCCAAGCGATAGTGAGGCTATGGCCAAGAAAGACGGCGTCATCGAGATCGAAGGCTCGGTTGTCGAGGCCCTCCCGAACGCGATGTTCCGGGTGGAACTCACGAACGGACACAAGGTCCTCGCGCACATCTCAGGAAAGATGCGCCAGCACTACATCCGCATCCTCCCCGAGGACCGCGTGATCGTCGAGCTGAGCCCATACGACCTGACGCGCGGCCGCATCGTCTACCGCTACAAGTAACGGCTGCTCGGAAAGTAACGGCCCGCGACATCTCGCGGGTACGAGGACAGCGACACATCAAGGAACAATCGTGAAGGTCAACCCCAGCGTCAAGCCCATCTGCGACCACTGCAAGGTGATTCGCCGCCACGGCCGCGTCATGGTCATCTGCAAGTCGAACCCGCGCCACAAGCAGCGCCAGGGCTAGTCACCAGACGGCGGGGCGCTCGCGCCCCGCACCCCACAACTGAATACATCGGCAACGCCAGAACCGCCGGCATCCACGGATGCCGCGGGGACACCTCGAGTCGGAGGCTCGGGCACCGGCGTTGCTCCACACCTCCACTTCGAAACAGGAGAAGCCACACATGGCACGTCTGGCAGGAGTCGACATCCCGCGCGAGAAGCGCGTGGAGATCGCACTGACTTACATCTACGGCGTCGGCCGCACGCGAGCGCTCACCACGCTCGCCGAGACCGGCATCGACGGAAACATCCGCGTGAAGGACCTCAGCGACGACCAGCTCATCGCGCTGCGCGACTACATCGAGGGCAACTTCAAGGTCGAGGGCGACCTCCGCCGCGAGGTCGCCGCAGACATCCGCCGCAAGGTCGAGATCGGCTCGTACGAGGGCATCCGCCACCGTCGCGGTCTCCCGGTCCGCGGCCAGCGCACCAAGACCAACGCTCGTACCCGCAAGGGCCCGAAGCGCACCGTCGCCGGCAAGAAGAAGCCCGGCCGCAAGTAACCGCTCGTCGCCAGATCTAGGAGATTTCACACATGGCAGCACCCAAGGCGGCTACTCGCAAGCCGCGCAAGAAGGAAAAGAAGAACATCGCCGTGGGCCAGGCCCACATCAAGTCGACGTTCAACAACACGATCGTCTCGATCACCGACACCAACGGTGCCGTGATCAGCTGGGCCTCCTCCGGTGGCGTCGGCTTCAAGGGCTCGCGCAAGTCGACCCCGTTCGCCGCGCAGCTCGCCGCAGAGTCGGCCGCCCGCCAGGCGCAGGAGCACGGCATGAAGAAGGTCGACGTGTTCGTCAAGGGTCCCGGCTCCGGCCGCGAGACCGCGATCCGCTCGCTCCAGGCCGCAGGCCTCGAGGTCGGCAGCATCAACGACGTGACGCCCCAGGCTCACAACGGATGCCGCCCGCCCAAGCGTCGCCGCGTCTGATTCCCTCCCGGTGATCGAGGAGCGGTCCGGCTCAGCCGGGCCCTCCTCGATCGCCGGGACATCCGTTCTCTCACACAACTCAAGATCCTCGTACTCGCAGGTGTCATATAGCGGACACCCTGCCGAAAGGAATCAACAGTGCTGATCGCACAGCGCCCGACGCTCACCGAAGAGAACATCTCGGAGTTCCGTTCGCGTTTCGTGATCGAGCCCCTCGAGCCGGGCTTCGGTTACACCCTGGGCAACTCGCTCCGTCGCACCCTCCTCTCCTCGATCCCCGGCGCAGCCGTGACGAGCATCCGCATCGACGGCGTGCTCCACGAGTTCTCGACCGTTCCGGGCGTGAAGGAGGATGTCACCGAGATCATCCTCAACATCAAGAACCTGGTCGTCTCCAGCGAGCACGACGAGCCCATCACCGCGTACCTGCGCAAGCAGGGTGCCGGTGAGGTCACCGCAGCCGACATCTCCGCTCCGGCGGGTGTCGAGGTGCACAACCCCGAGCTCGTCATCGCGACGCTCAACGACTCGGCGAAGTTCGAGCTCGAGCTCACGATCGAGCGCGGCCGCGGCTACGTCTCGGCCAGCCAGAACCGCAACGAGTACTCAGAGGCCGGCCAGATCCCGGTCGACTCGATCTACTCGCCGGTCCTGAAGGTCACCTACCGCGTCGAGGCCACCCGTGCCGGCGAGCGCACCGACTTCGACCGCCTCGTGGTCGACGTCGAGTCGAAGCCGGCCATCACGCCGCGCGACGCGATCGCCTCGGCGGGCCGCACGCTCACCGAGCTGTTCGGACTCGCTCGCGAGCTGAACACGGCTGCCGAGGGCATCGAGATCGGCCCCGCGCCGGTCGACGCCGTGCTCTCCAGCGAGCTCTCGATCCCGATCGAAGACCTCGACCTCTCGGTGCGCAGCTACAACTGCCTGAAGCGCGAGGGCATCAACACGGTGTCCGAGCTCGTCGCCCTGTCGGAGTCGCAGCTCATGAACATCCGCAACTTCGGCCAGAAGTCGGTGGATGAGGTCAAGGACAAGCTCACCGAAATGGGCCTGTCGCTGAAGGACTCCGTCCCCGGATTCGACGGGGCCCACTTCTACACGGGCTTCGACGACGAGAACTAGGCAGACCTCGCGGTCGCCCACCACCCCCCACCTACTGGAGAGAACGAACCATGCCGAAGCCCACGAAGGGCCCCCGCCTCGGAGGCGGCCCCGCCCACGAGCGGTTGATGCTCGCGAACCTCGCTGCAGCGCTGTTCACGCACAAGCGCATCACCACCACTGAGACGAAGGCCAAGCGCCTCCGTCCGCTGGCCGAGCGTCTCGTGACGTTCGGCAAGCGCGGCGACCTGCACGCGCGTCGTCGCGTGCTCGCCGTCATCGGCGACAAGACCGTCGTGCACGAGCTGTTCACGGTCATCGCCCCGCAGGTCGCAGACCGTGAGGGCGGCTACACCCGCATCACGAAGGTCGGCAACCGCAAGGGCGACAACGCGCCCATGGCGGTCATCGAGCTCGTGCTCGAGCCCGTGACCCCGAAGAAGCGCGCCGCGAAGCCGGCCGCCGCCGAGGCGCCCGTCGTCGAGGAGGCTCCGGCCGAGGTCGTCGAGGAGACGACCGAGGTCGAGGCGACCGACGCAGCAGCCGAGGAGACGACCGAGGTCGTCGCCGACGAGGCGGAGTCCGCCGAGGCCAAGTAGCCTCCTGCTCGATCACGAAGGGCCCCGGAGCGTGCACCGGGGCCCTTCGCCGTCCCTGCAGCATGAACGCCGTCTAGTCTGGAGCGGTGAACGAGCACGAACCGTCGCCGCTCTTCGAGCGCATCACGGCTCCCGAGACGCTCCCGAACCTCGCGCACCGCGACGTGCACGCCTGGCGTCCGGTCGGCGACGACGACCTCGACCGGATCGTGGAGCTCGAGGCGGCGATGGCGGCCGCCGACCACCCCGAATACGCGGTTCCGAGAGAAGAGCTCGCCGACGACCTCGGGATGTCGTTCGTCGACCGCGAGCGGGACTCGATCGTGGCACTCGATGCCGACGGCCGTGCGGTGGCGTGGGGAGTCGCGTACCACCCACCCGGTCGCGACACCCTGGTGCGCACGATCCTCGTGGGGGGCGTGCATCCCGAGCTGCGCCGTCGCGGCATCGGTCGCCTCCTCCTCGGCTGGCAGCGTGCGCGAGCGGCCCAGCAGCTCGCAGCATCCGACCTGCCGCTTCCGGGCTGGATCATGGGGTTCTCCGACGACCGTGCGCGCTGGGCCGGACAGCTGCTCGAGTCCGAGGGCTTCACCGCCGCGCGGTACTTCGCCGGGTTGCGCCGCGACCTCGGGGAGCCGATCGACGTCGCCCCCGCCGGCGATGGCATCCGCGTCGAGGTGCTGCGGGCGTCGCGGACCGACGAGGTGAGAGCGGCCCGGAACGACGCGTTCCGCGACCACTGGGGCAGCCAGCCGAGGTCGGAGGAGGAATGGGGCGCCTTCGTCTCGAGCGCCGTCTTCCGCGCGGATCTCTCCTTCGTCGCGATCGACGAGGCGAGCGATCGCGTCGTGGGGTTCGTGCTCGGCGAGGTGAACGAAGCCGACTGGCATGGGCAGGGGTTCTCGAGCGTGCACGTTCCACTGGTCGGCGTCGTGCGCGGGCACCGCGGACGCGGCGTGGCGAAGGCCCTCCTGGCCGCCCACCTCACCGCCGCGGCCGCCGCCGGACTCGAGTACTCGACGCTCGAAGTCGATGCGGCGAGTCCGACCGGGGCGTTCGCGCTGTACGAGCGGATGGGCTTCCGAGCGGCGACCACCGAGACCAGTTACACGATCGTGTTCTGAGGCCGCACGACGAGATCCGAGCGCATCGCGCCGGGTCCCGAAACGGGTCCGGAGCGGGCGTATCGCGCCGAATCGCGTTGTGCCAGAATCTGTTCTCGGTGCCGCAGTCAACGGTGCTCGAAGAGGAGCAGCGTGACCGCCGTCCGCATCCCCGTCGACCGGGATCTCTCGATCGATTTCGCCCGCGCGTTCTGCCTGCCGATCGTCGTGCTGCTGCATGCACTGCAGATGGGCATCGGCGGCGACCCGCTGCGGGCGTTCAACGCGCTCGACGGGTTCGAGCCGCTCGCCTGGGCGACGTGGCCGCTCATGATCATGCCCATCTTCTTCATCTGCGGCGGGTTCGCATCGATCACGCAGTGGCGGCGGCTCCGCGGACACGGCGAGACCGTGTCCCACTACCTCCGCATCCGCGCCATCCGCCTGGCGCAACCGGTCGTCCTGCTCGTCGCGGCCGTCGGCGCGGTGCTCGCGGGCATGCTGCTGGCCGGGGTCGACGGCGAGTTCGTCCGGACGTTCGCGGTGCGACTCGCCGAGCCGCTCTGGTTCATCCCGGTGTACCTGATCTGCACGGCATTCGTGCCGACGATGTCGTGGTTGCACCGTCATGCGCCATGGCCCGCGTACCTCGGTCTCGCTGCTGCGGTGATCGTCGTCGACGTGCTCGTGCGAGGATTCGGAGCACCGGTCGGCGCACTCAACTGGATCTTCGTCTGGCTGTTCGCCCAACAGTTGGGATTCGGCCTCCGCGACGGCTGGTTCGCACGTCGCTCGCGACTCGTGCTCGTGCTCTGCGCCGTCGGCGCATACGGTGTCATCGGCGTGCTCGTGACCTGGTTCGGGTACTCGCACGACATGCTCGATAACCTCAATCCGCCGACGCTGGCGATCCTGGCCCTGGCGCTCGGGCAGGTCTGCCTGTTCGCGCTCGCGCAGCCGCTCATCCGGCGAATGATGTCGTGGCGGCCGATGCTCGGCGGGGTGTTCGTCTTCGGCGTCTACGGCATGGTCATCTACCTCTGGCACACCTTCGCGATGGCCGTCGTCACCGCGCTCCACCTCGCGTTCGGCCTGCCGTTCCCGCCGGTGCTCTCGCCGGCGTGGTGGGCGACCCGTCCGCTCTGGATCCTCGCCATCGCCGTCGTCGTCGCCGGATGCTGCGTGGTCGTGCCGCGCATCGAGTCGCTGTGGCCGAAACCGGTCGAGCGCGCGACGCCCCTCGCCGCCGTGCTCCTCTGGAGCGTGTTCGCGGTGATCGGCGTCGGCGTCCTGCTCGCGTTCGGCTACGTTCCGTGGCAGAACGGGCTGCTGGGCTGGGTGCTCGTCACCGCGGCGGTCGTCGCGCTCATCGTCGGCGGCCCCGGGCGCCGGCCGCGGAGCGAGGCGATGCCGGCCGAGCTGCCGATCGCGGCGCCGACGTCCGCTGCGCGATCGTAGGCTTGATGGCATGGTCGTCTCCGAATCCGTCGTGTCGTCGAGCCCCGGTGCGGGCCCGGTCGTGCCCGGAGACGACGCCGACGGCGCGGTCCGCGTGCGGCTCGCGATCGCGTACGACGGCACCGACTTCAACGGATGGAGCCGCCAGCCCGGACTGCGTACGGTCCAAGGGGTCGTCGAGGATGCCCTCGGCATCCTCTTCCGGCGTACCGGAACGGCACCGCGCCTGACGGTCGCCGGACGAACCGATGCCGGCGTCCACGCCCTGGGACAGGTGGCGCACTTCGATGTCCCACGGTCGGCCCTCGCCGCGGTGACGCGAGCGCGCCGCGGTCACTCGCCCGCACCCGAGGACACGGGGCCCGCGGCGGTGCTGCTTCGCAGGTTGGCCGGTGTGATCGGGGCATCCGATGCCGATGTCGTGGTGACGGGGGCCGCGCTCGCGCCCGATGGATTCGATGCGCGCTTCTCGGCGATCTGGCGACGATACGAGTATCGGATCGCCGACGCCGCCGCCGTCCGGGATCCACTCGCGCGACACCGGACGGTGTGGCGTCCGCGCGTCCTCGACGTCGAGCGCATGGATGCCGCGGCGCAGGACCTCCTCGGCCTGCACGACTTCGCCGCATTCTGCAAGCCGCGTGACGGAGCGACGACCATCCGCACCCTGGAGGCGTACCGCTGGCGACGCGACGCCGACGGCGTGCTCGTGGCGTCGTTGCAGGCCGACGCCTTCTGCCACTCGATGGTGCGCGCGCTCATCGGCGCTGCGGTCGCGGTCGGCGAGGGGCGCCTCGACCTCGACGCTCCGGCCGAGCTGCTCCGCGCCCGGCAACGCACGAACGCGTTCATGGTCATGCCGGCGAAGGGGCTCGTGCTCACTGAGGTGGGGTATCCCGACGATCATGAACTCGAGGTCCGTGCCGCGCAGACCCGGGCGCGGCGCGAGCTGAGCGTGCGACTCGACGACGAGGCTGACGCGGGGGAGTGAGGGGCGGCCGATTGGACGCGTGCGTCTCGACCCGCTAAGCTTGCCCTTTGGTGCCGTCCTCTGCGGCGGCATCCGAAGTTGAGCCCTCCACCAGGGCGTTCGAACGCATCGCGGGCGAACACCCACCGGAGTGGGATTCACGAACCCCTCACTCGATCAGAAAGCAGTACTTCCGTGACGCGCACGTTCACTCCCAAGCCGTCCGACATCCAGCACGACTGGGTCGTCATCGACGCAACCGATATCGTCCTCGGTCGCCTCGCGAGCCACACCGCAGCCCTGCTGCGCGGCAAGCACAAGGCGATCTTCGCGAACCACGTCGACACCGGTGACTTCGTCATCATCGTCAACGCCGACAAGGTGGCCCTCACCGGCCAGAAGCTCGAGCAGAAGAAGGCCTACCGCCACTCGGGGTACCCGGGTGGTCTCACGGCCGTCAGCTACGCCGAGCTCCTCGAGAAGAACCCCGTCCGCGCCGTCGAGAAGGCGATCCGCGGCATGCTCCCGAAGAACTCGCTCGGTCGGGCCCAGCTCAAGAAGCTGAAGGTCTACACCGGCCCGGAGCACCCGCACGCGGCCCAGCAGCCCAAGCCGTACACCCTCACCCAGGTCGCCCAGTAATACCGGCACCCTCGACGTTCTCGAAATAAGGATTCACACCACCATGGCGAAGATCGCAGACCAGATCGAAGCGGCTCCCGAGAGCTACACCACCGAGAGTGCCCCCGAGGCAGCTCCCGCTACCCCCCGCCCCGTGCTCAACGTGTCGGGCGCAGCCGTCGGCCGTCGCAAGCAGGCGATCGCCCGCGTGCGCCTCGTTCCCGGCGCCGGCAGCATCACCGTCAACGGCCGCGAGTTCGCAGCCTACTTCCCCAACAAGCTGCACCAGCAGCTCATCACCGACCCGTTCACGGTGCTCGAGCTCATCGGCTCGTACGACGTGGTCGCGAAGATCACGGGCGGCGGCCCCTCGGGCCAGGCAGGCGCGCTGCGTCTCGCCATCGCTCGCGCGCTGAACGAGATCGACCGCGAGAACAACCGCGCAACCCTCAAGAAGTCGGGCTTCCTCACTCGTGACGCTCGCGTCATCGAGCGCAAGAAGGCCGGTCTCAAGAAGGCCCGCAAGGCGCCGCAGTTCTCGAAGCGCTGATCCCAGCGTCCGGTTCTCCGTACATGCCTCGGCTTTTCGGAACCGACGGGGTCCGGGGCCTGGCCAACCGTGAACTCACGGCTGACCTGGCCCTGGGCCTCGCCCAGGCGGCTGCCGCCGTCCTCACTCAAGGGCGTCACGCCGACGAGCTTCGCGCCGCCGGCCGGCGCCCTGTCGCCGTCGTGGCTCGCGATCCGCGCGTCTCGGGCGAATTCCTCACCGCTGCCGTGTCGGCGGGCCTCGCGAGCTCCGGTGTCGACGTGCTCGACGCCGGGGTCATCCCGACCCCGGCGACCGCGTTCCTCATTGACTCGATCGGCGCCGACTTCGGCGTCATGATCTCGGCGTCGCACAACCCGGCGCCCGACAACGGCATCAAGTTCTTCTCCTACGGCGGCACGAAGCTCCCCGACGAGGTCGAGGACCGCATCGAGTCCTTCCTCGGCAAGCAGAAGCTCGCTCCCGTCGGCGACGGAGTCGGTCGCGTCCGTCGCTTCGCCGACGCTGAAGACCGCTACGTCGTTCACCTGCTCGGCACGCTGCCGCACCGCCTCGACGGGCTCAAGGTCGTGCTCGACTGCGCCCACGGCGCCGCGGCCGGAGTGTCGCCCCAGACCTTCGCGGACGCGGGCGCCGACGTCATCGTCATCGGGGCCGACCCCGACGGCATGAACATCAACGACGGCGTCGGATCGACGCACCTCGAGAAGCTCCAAGCGGCCGTCGTCGAACACGGCGCCGATCTCGGCATCGCCCACGACGGCGACGCCGACCGCTGCCTCGCCGTCGATGCCGACGGCAACGTCGTCGACGGCGACCGGATCATGGCGATCCTCGCCGTCTCGATGAAGGAGCGCGGCACGCTCACCGACGACACCCTCGTGGTGACCGTCATGTCGAACCTCGGCCTGCGCCGCGCGATGGCCGAACACGGCATCCGCGTCGTCGAGACGAAGGTCGGCGACCGCTACGTGCTCGAGGCCCTCGCGGCCGAGGGGCTCGCGCTCGGCGGCGAGCAATCGGGCCACGTCATCATGAGCGAGTTCGCGACGACCGGTGACGGCGTGCTGACCGGCCTGCACCTCGCGGCCGAGATGGCGCGCACGGGAAAGACCATCGCCGAGCTCGCCTCGGTCATGACCGTGTACCCGCAGGTGCTCGTGAACGTGCGCGGAGTGGACCACCACGCCCTCGCCGCCGATGCCGAGATCGCGGCCGCCGTGGCTGCGGTCGAAGCCGAGCTCGGCGAGAGCGGTCGCGTACTGCTGCGTCCCTCGGGCACGGAGCCGATGGTTCGGGTCATGGTCGAGGCCGCAGAGCAGGATGCCGCCGAGCGGCACGCCGATTCCCTCGCGGCCGTGGTGCGCGAACGACTCGCCATCGCCTGACGACGCCGCGTCCCTCCCGACGCCGCCTTCGAACGCCATCGCGTCCGGAAGGGAGGCCGTGCGTTCAGAGCTTGCGGAGCAGCACGCTCGAGACGGTGTGATCCGAGCCCTTGCGGAGCACGAGGGAAGCGCGCGATCGCGTCGGCCGGATGTTCTGCAGCAGGTTCGGCTCGTTGATCGAGTGCCAGATCTCACGGGACCGCGCCCGAGCCTCCGCCTCGGTGAGGCTCGCGAATCGGTGGAAGTACGAGCGCGGGTTCGCGAACGCCCCGCGCTGGAGCTTCAGGAAGCGCTCCTCGTACCAACGGGCGATGTCGCTCGTGCGGGCGTCGACGTAGATGGTGAAGTCGAAGAGGTCGCTGACGGCGAGACGGTGTCCGGGGCCCGGGGGCTGCAACACGTTCAGCCCCTCGACGATGAGCACGTCGGGCCGGCGGACGGTGACCTGCGCATCCTTCACGATGTCGTACGCGAGGTGCGAGTAGAACGGTGCGCGCACCTCGGCGGCGCCCGCCTTGACCTCGCTCACGAAACGGAGCAGGGCGCGGCGGTCGTACGACTCGGGGAACCCCTTCCGCGCCATGAGCCCGCGGCGCTCGAGTTCGGCGTTGGGGAAGAGGAATCCGTCGGTCGTGATGAGTTCGACCCGCGGCGTGTGCTCCCAGCGAGCGAGCAGTTCGCGCAGCAGGCGCGCGATGGTCGACTTGCCGACGGCGACCGAACCGGCGACGCCGATGACGAAGGGCGTCGATTCGAAGCGTTCGCGCAGGAACTCGCTCGTGACCTTGTGCAGCGACTTCGTGCCGCCGACGTAGAGGTTCAACAGCCGGCTGAGCGGCAGGTAGACCTCGGCGACCTCTCGAGGGTCGAGCGGTTCGCCGAGGCCGCGGAGCTGCACGATCTCGGTCTCCCGGAGGGGCGACGGCATCGAGGGCGCGAGCGCGGCCCAGTCGGCCCGATCGAGTTCGATGAACGGGGAGATCTGCGCCGCGTGCGACGACGGGCTCTGCGGATCGGGCACCGTGCCAGTGTAGTCAGACGGAGCGGGCACCCAGCGGCGCGCCGATAGAATCTCACCCATGTGTGGAATCGTCGGATACGTCGGAGAGCGCAACAGCCTCGACGTCCTTATGGGAGGCCTTCGTCGCCTCGAGTACCGTGGCTACGACTCAGCAGGAGTTGCGGTCGTCGACGACGACGGCCTCATGGAGACGGCCAAGCGCGCCGGCAAGCTCCAGGTGCTCGCCGACGAACTCGAGGCGAACCCGCTGCGCCACGGCGGCACGGGCATCGGCCACACCCGTTGGGCCACGCACGGCGGACCGACCGACAGCAACGCCCACCCGCACCTCGGCGACGAGGGGCGACTCGCCCTCATCCACAACGGCATCATCGAGAACTTCTCCGAGCTGAAGGCCGAACTCCTCGCCGAGGGGTACTCGTTCGAGAGCGAGACCGACACCGAGGTCGCAGCGGTGCTGCTCGGCAAGGAGTACCAGTCGACCGGCGACCTCCGCGAGGCCTTCCGCAACACCGTGTCGCGCCTCGACGGCGCGTTCACCCTGCTGGCTGTGCACCGGTCGGAGCCCGGCGTCGTGGTCGGCGCCCGCCGCAACTCCCCGCTCGTCATCGGCTTGGGAGACGGCGAGAACTTCCTCGGGTCGGATGTCGCGGCCTTCGTCGAGTACACGAAGCGCGCCCTGGCGATCGGCCAGGACCAGATCGTCGTGATCACCGCCGACGACGTCGTCGTCACCGACTTCGACGGTCAGCCCGTCGAGGTGGAGCCGTTCGATGTGGCATGGGACGCGTCCGCCGCCGAGAAGGGCGGCTGGTCGTCGTTCATGCGCAAGGAGGTCGCCGAGCAGCCCGAAGCCGTTGCGAAGACGCTCCTCGGCCGCGTCGTCGACGACGCCGTGGTGATCCCCGAGCTCGAGTCCTTCGGCGATGAGGAGCTCCGTGGCATCCGTCGCATCACGATCATCGCCTGCGGCACCGCGGCCTACGCCGGAACGGTCGCGAAGTACGCGATCGAGCAGTGGGCGCGAATCCCCGTCGAGGTCGAGCTCAGCCACGAGTTCCGGTATCGCGAGCCGGTGCTCGACGACGACACGCTCGTCGTCTCGATCAGCCAGTCGGGCGAGACCATGGACACCCTCATGGCCGTGAAGTACGCCCGCGAACAGGGCGCGCGCACGATCTCGATCTGCAACACGCAGGGCGCCACGATCCCGCGCGAGTCCGATGCGGTCGTCTACACGCACGCGGGCCCCGAGGTCGCCGTGGCCTCGACGAAGGCGTTCGTCGCCCAGATCGCAGCGCTCTACCTGTTCGGCCTGCACCTCGCACGGGTGCGCGGCACGCTGTCGGCCGAGGCGATCGCGACCCAGCTGCACGAGTTGCAGGCGGTGCCCGAGAAGCTCGAGCTCGTGCTCGCAGAGTCCGAGAAGGTCGCGCAGCTCGCTCACTGGATGGCCGACACGCGCTCGGTGCTCTTCCTCGGTCGCCACGTCGGCTACCCGATCGCACTCGAGGGGGCGCTGAAGCTCAAGGAGCTCGCGTACATCCATGCGGAGGGCTTCGCCGCCGGCGAGCTCAAGCACGGTCCGATCGCGCTCATCGAGCCAGGACAGCCCGTCTTCGTGGTCGTGCCGAGCCCGCGCGGCTCGGCGACGCTGCACCCGAAGGTCGTCTCGAACATCCAGGAGATCCGTGCGCGCGGCGCCCGGGTCATCGCGATCGCCGAGGCCGGCGACGCGGCGGTGCTGCCGTTCGCCGACGAGGTGCTGCGCATCCCGCTCGCGGCGCCGCTCTTCGAGCCGCTGCTCGCCGTCGTGCCGCTGCAGATCTTCGCCATGGAGCTCTCGCAGGCGAAGGGCCTCGACGTCGACCAGCCTCGCAATCTCGCGAAGTCGGTCACGGTCGAGTGAGCACGTGGGTGCGGGAGATGGCGCCGTGATCGCGGGAATCGGCATCGATGTCGTCGACATCGCCCGGTTCGAGCGGTCGCTGACCCGTACTCCTGCGCTCCGCGAGCGCTTGTTCGCCGAGAGCGAACGCGACCGCCCGGCTCGCTCGCTCGCAGCCCGGTTCGCGGCGAAGGAGGCCCTCATCAAGGCCCTCGGCGGGAACACCGTGATCCGGTGGCATGACATGCGCATCGTGCAGGACGTGCACGGAAATCCCGACTTCGAGCTCTCCGGCGCGATCGCCGAGCTCACGAGCGGCCTCGGCATCGACCGCGTGCACCTCACGATGAGCCACGACGCCGGCATCGCGAGCGCGTTCGTCGTGCTCGAGACCGGCGCCGGGGACGCATCGTGACCACGGCGTCCGACGCCGCGGCGCCGCCGTTCCGCGAAGCGGTCGTCGACCTCGACGCCGTGCGCGAGAACATCGGCACCCTCGCGGCGGCGGTGGCGCCGGCCCGCACGATGGCGGTGGTGAAGGCGAACGCCTACGGACACGGCGCCGTTCCCGTCGCGCGTGCGGCGCTCGAAGCCGGCGCCGACTGGCTCGGCGTCGCCGACATCGCCGAGGCGCACGCGCTCCGCGACGCAGGCGTCGACGCGCCGCTGCTCGCCTGGCTGCACGACCCCGGGGCCGACTTCGCACCCGCGATCGCCCGCGACATCGATCTCGGCGTCTCCTCCCGAGGCCAGCTCGAGGCCATCGCCGAGGCCGCGGCATCCGTCGACCGAATCGCGCGCGTGCACCTGAAGCTCGACACCGGGCTCAGCCGCAGCGGCGTCGCGCCCGAGGGGTGGGCCGACTGCGTCGCCCGTGCGGCCGACCTCGAGGCCGCGGGGCGCATCCGCGTCGTCGGTCTGTTCAGTCACCTCGCCAACACCTCTCCCGAAGAGGATGCCGCTCAGCTCGCGGCGTTCGAGCGCGGCCTCGATCAGGCCGCGGCCGCCGGACTCCGGCCCGAGGTGCGCCACCTCGCCTCGACAGCCGGTGCGCTGCGCCTGCCCGCCGCGCGGTTCGATCTCGTGCGCATCGGCATCGGCGCCTACGGCATCCCGCCGTTCGGCGACGGCACGACCGCAGCCGACCTGGGGCTCCGCCCGGCGATGACCCTGCGCGGGCGGGTGGCCGCCGTGCGACGCATCGAGCCGGGCACCGGTGTCTCGTACGGGCACACCTGGCGGGCCGATCGACCGACGAACCTCGCGCTCGTGCCGCTCGGCTACGCCGACGGCATCCCGCGACAGGCCTCGGGCCGCGGCGAGGTCTGGATCGGGGGAGCCCGCCGTCCGGTGGTCGGGCGCATCGCGATGGACCAGTTCGTCGTCGACGTCGGCGACGACGCGGTCGAGACGGGCGACGAGGTGGTGCTCTTCGGCGATCCGCAGACGGGTGCGCCCTCCGCCGACGAGTGGGGCGACGCCGCCGACACCATCGGCTACGAGATCGTCACCCGCATCGGCGCGCGCGTGCCGCGCCGCTACCTCGGCGGCGCATGATGCGCTTCGAGGTGCCCGAGAGCGAGGCCATGGAGGCGTTCGGCCGTGAGCTCGGGGCGGTGCTCCGAGCCGGCGACGTCGTCGTGCTCACGGGCCCGCTCGGGGCGGGCAAGACGACGCTCACGCGCGGCATCGGCGCCGGCCTCGGCATCCGCGGGCCCGTGCAGAGCCCGACCTTCGTGCTCGCGCGCACGCATCCGAGCCTCGTCGGCGGCCCTCCGCTCGTGCACGTCGATGCGTATCGGCTCGGCAGCGCCGCGCTGCTCGACGACCTCGACCTCGACTTCGAGGGTTCGGTCGTCGTGGTGGAGTGGGGCGCAGGCCTCGTCGACGACGTCACCGACTCCTGGCTCGAGATCGTCATCGAGCGGCCGACCGGGGCGAGTCGCGCGGTCGAGCGCGCAGCGGACGCCGCGGGCGACGAGGCACTCGACCCGGACCAGGCCCTCGACGCCGACGAGCCTCGCGCGGTCACCGCGACGGGGTACGGCCCGCGCTGGGCGGACACCCCGTACGCCGCGCGCGCGTAGGCTTGGGGGCATGCTTCTCGCGATCGACACCTCGACGGGCACGAGTGTCGCCGTCGTCGATCGCGACCGGGCCACGGGCGAACTGCGCTGCCTCGCCGAGACCGGAACCGACGACACGATGCGGCACGCCGAGGTGATCGGCGGTTTCATCAGGGACGCACTCGCGACGTCGGGCATCGACCGCCGAGAACTGTCGGGCGTCGCCGCGGGCATGGGGCCGGGTCCGTTCACGGGCCTCCGCGTCGGCATCGCGGCCGCGCACGCCTTCGCACTCGGCATCGGTCGTCCCTTCGTGCCGGTGGTCAGCCACGACGCGATCGCCTGGAGCCGGTACACGGCGGGCGACTCGGGGGCGTTGCAGGTGGTCACCGATGCCCGTCGGCGAGAGTTCGCCGTCTCCGACTACGACGGGATCGACGGCGACGGGCTGCCCGTGCGGGTCGGAGGGCCCGGACTCGTGCCGCGCGACGAGGTGCCGGTCGCACGAGGCATCCGATTCGATGCGACGATCGTCTCGGCGGGCGCGATCGGGATGCTCGCCGAACTCGCCTTCGCGGCGGACCGGCTGCCGCTCGCGGCCGATGCCCCGATCTACCTGCGCGCGCCCGATGTGACCCCCTCGGCCGGTAAGAAGGTGCTGCGATGAGCGTGTTCATGCGGCGTGCCAAGGTCTCCGACCTCGACCGCATCATGGTGCTCGAGCGCGAGACGTTCGAGGCCGACGCCTGGCCGGAGGACGCCATGCGCCGCGAACTCGAGAGCCCGCACGCCTACTACCTCATCGCGGTCGACGACGAGGCCGACGACGACGGCGCCGGCCTGCTCGGCTACGCCGGCCTCCTCGCGCCCGCGGGCGGCGGGCAGGGCGACATCCAGACGATCGCGGTCGCACCCGCGATCCGGGGCATCGGCCTCGGTCGCGGGCTCATGCACGCGCTCATCACCGAGGCCCGTCGCCGTCACGTCGCCGAGATCTTCCTCGAGGTGCGCGCCGACAACCCCATCGCCCGGGCGCTCTACGACTCGCTCGGCTTCGAGGAGATCGGCATCCGCCGTCGGTACTACCGCGGCGGCATCGACGCCGTGCACATGCGACTGACCGTGCCGCCCGCGGTGGCCCGGCCCGCCGAGGCGGGTGCGACGGGCGCCGCATCGGCCGAGCGGACCCCGCTCGAGGCGAACGACGCGGAGGCGAAGCGATGAACCGCGAAGCCCCGCTGATCCTCGGCATCGAGACGTCGTGCGACGAGACCGGCGTCGGCATCGTCCGCGGCACGACGCTGCTCGCCAACACGATCGCCTCCTCCATGGACGAGCATGCGCGGTACGGCGGCATCGTGCCCGAGGTCGCGGCGCGTGCCCACCTCGAGGCGCTCGGCCCGACGATCCGGGCGGCGCTCGCCGAGGCATCCGTCACCCTCGACGATCTCGATGCCGTGGCGGTGACGAGCGGGCCCGGTCTCGCCGGTGCGCTCATGGTCGGCGTCGGGGCGGCGAAGGCGCTCGCCCTCTCGCTCGACGTGCCGATCTACGCGGTGAACCACCTCGTCGGCCATGTCGGTGCCGACCTGCTCGACACCGCTGCACCGCTCGAGACGCCGACGGTCGCGCTGCTGGTCTCCGGCGGGCACACCTCGCTGCTGCTCGTGCGCGACCTCGTCTCCGACGTCGAGCTCCTCGGCGAGACGATCGACGACGCGGCCGGTGAGGCGTTCGACAAGGTCGCCAGGCTCCTCGGCCTCCGCTACCCGGGCGGCCCCGAGATCGACCGGGCGGCGATCGGCGGCGACCCGCGCGCCATCCGCTTCCCACGGGGGCTCACGCAGCCGAAGGACCTCATCGCCCACCGATACGACTTCAGCTTCTCGGGGCTGAAGACGGCCGTCGCCCGCTGGGTCGAGCAGCGCGAGGCCGCCGGTGAACCGGTGCCGCTCGCCGACGTCGCCGCGAGCTTCCGCGAGGCCGTCGTCGACGTGCTCGTCTCGAAGGCGGTGGCCGCGTGCACCGACCTCGGCGTGCCGCGCCTGCTGCTCGGCGGCGGAGTCGTCGCCAATGCGCGTCTCCGCGAAGTGGCGATCGAGCGAGCGGATGCCGCGGGCATCGCACTGCGCATTCCGCCGCTGTCGCTCTGCACCGACAACGGCGCGATGATCGCAGCGCTCGGCGCGCAGCTCGCGATGGCGGGGCATCCGCCGTCGACGCTCGAGTTCGGAGCCGACTCGACGCTCCCGGCCACCGAGATCCAGATGGCGGCAGGCGTCGCATAGTCCGTGCACCGGCGCGCGTGGCGCGATAGTGTGAGCGGGAGACCGGATGCCGCCGTCGTTGACGGCGCCCGGGAGCGCCTGCCACTGTGGTGGGAACGCAGTCGACGACTTCGAGGGGACCCTGCACCGTGACCGATCCGAACCTTCCCGAACAGCCCGCCGTGCCGCCGGTCCCGCCGGTCCCGCCGGCTGCGACCGAGGTTCCGGCTGCGCCTGCCGCCCCTGCCGCTCCCGCGTACGGTGCGCCGCAGCCGCCCGCGGCTCCGGCATACGGCCAGCCCGCTGCGCCCGCCTACGGCCAGCCGGCGCCCGCCTACGGCCAGCCGGCGTACGCCCAGGCGCCTGCCGGCAAGACCAACGTCCTCGCGATCGTCTCGCTCGTGTCGGCCTTCTTCGTCTCGCTGGCGGCCGTCATCACCGGCCACATCGCGCTCAGCCAGATCAAGAAGACCGGCGAGCAGGGCCGTGGTCTCGCGATCGCGGGCCTCATCATCGGCTACGTCGGCCTCGCCGCCGGCCTCATCTGGATCATCGTGGTCATCGCGATCCTCATGGCCGGTGCCGCCAGCGGATCGCTGTCCTCCACGTACTGAACCGAATCTCCGAGCCTCCGAACGACCACGAAGAAGGGCTGAATGCCATGAGTGATCCGAAGAACCCCGATGTCCCCGATGTGCCGGACGAGCCCGTGACGCCGGGCACGCCCGAACCGACGGTGCCGAACGTGCCGGAGCCCGAGGCTCCGAGCGCGCCCGAACCCGTCGTTCCCGTCGACGCGGCGCCTGCCGCCTCGACGCCCGACGTTCCCGAGGTGCCGTCGGCGCCCGAGCCGCCTGCGGCTCCCGTTCCGCCCGCACCGCCGGCTCCGCCCGCCGCCCCGAGCTACGGCGCACCGACACCGCCGGCTCCGCCTGCACCGCCAGCTCCGCCGGCCTACGGTGCTCCGGCGCAGCCTGCTGCGGGTGCTCCGGCCGCCGGGTACGGTGCGCCGGCCGCCGGCTACGGTGCTCCGGCGCAGCCCGCCTACGGCGGTGCGTACGCGCCGGCCACGCCGTCGAAGCCGACTCCGGTGCTCAGCCTGATCTCGCTCATCGCCGGCATCGTGGGCCTGCTCGGATTCTTCGTCGTCTTCATCCCCTTCGTCGGCGGCGTCCTGCAGCTCTTCATCCCGGCCGCGGCCGTCGTGCTCGGCTTCCTGGGCAAGAAGAAGGAGCCCGCGGCCAAGGGCATGTGGCTCACGGGCATCATCCTCGGATTCGTCGGCATCGGCATCGCGCTCCTGTCGCTCGTGCTGTGGGGCGTGTTCGCCGCCAGCTACGGGAACTACTACTACTGAGGAGCATCCGATGACCGCGCGTGAGGGGGGTTCGCCCGACGGCGAGGCCCCCGACCGCGTGGCGGGGGACGGCGTGCCGCCGGCATCGTCGCGGCCGCCGTTCGCCCGGCCCGCGCCCTCGGCCGTGCCATCCGCCCGCCCGGCGGATCCTGCGACGCCGTCCGCTCCGTCTCCCCAGCAGCAGGGTCCCGCGACACCCGCCGACCCGCTCGCCGGGCAGGCGGGCGCCGGGACGCCGGCCGCACCGTTCGCCCAGCAGGCGGATCCCGAGGCGGTCGCCGATCCGCTCGCCCCGTTCCAGCCCTCCGAGCCGACGTTCCGGGCCGACCCCGCCGTGCGCGAGTTCGAGGTTCCGTTCGACACCGGGCAGCTGCAGTCGATCTCGACCGGGCAGCTCCTCATCGTCCATCGCCCCGGCCTCGACCCGGTCGAGGAGGCTGAGGAGCAGACGCAGCGGCGGGTGTACAGCTGGGTCGCCGCGGTGGTCGGCACCATCGGGGCAGCGGCCTCGCTCTTCGTCGGGTGGATGCTGCCGCTCTCGATCGCGGCGCTCGTCTTCGGCGTGCTCGGGCTGCGCCGCGAAGAGCACGGACGGACCCTGGCCTTCGTCGGCATCGGCACGGGGCTCGCCGGACTCGTGTTCTCGGCCGTGTGGATCGGGTACTACGCGATCGTCTTCGGGGCGCTTCCGCGCTGACCCCGCCCCGGCGTCAGCGCCGCTTCAGCGTCAGCGACGTTCGAGCGTCAGTGCTGCTCGCACGTCAGAGCCGCTCGACGAGCAGCGCGATGTGCCGGCCGGCTTCCCTCGTCAGCACGATGGTCGCCGACGCGGCGCCCTTCAGCTTCAGCCGCGTGCGGAGCTGCGCCGGGTCGACGTCGACCCCGCGCTTCTTGATCTCGAGCGTGCCGATGCCGCGGGCCGCGAGCGCCTGCCGCAGCTGCCGTTCGTCCGCGGGGAGGCGTTCGATCACGCGGAAGCCGCGGGCGAACGGCGAATCGAACGCGGTGTCGGAGGTGAGGTAGGCGATTCCGGAGCTCAGCATCCAGGCGCCGTTCGCGCGCGCGAGGTCGCCGATCAGGCGCGCCCGGATCACGGCGCCGTCGGGTTCGTAGACGTACTCGCCGAGCGGACCGACGGGTGCGTCCTCACTGTCGGCATCGGCGGTGAGCTCCTGTGCGGCGTCGCCGCGGATGACGAGCGCTGCACGCCTGATGCCTGGCCGGGCGACGGCGCCGAACCAGACGCCGAGCTCGACGAGGTCGCCGTCCACGGAGACCCATTGCGCCTCGGCCTCGGCCGGGATCACGTCGCGGTCGGTGCCCGGGCCGAGCTTCACGCCGACGGGCATGCGCTCACCGAGCCCGAAGGCGAAGTCGAGCGAGGGGGAGTAGGCCGAGGCATCCGCGATTCTCGTCGTCGTGCCGCCCGCGGTGGTGCGCCGTGCTGGGTCGAGCCAGGCGCCGTCGATGCCGCCGAGTGCGACGTTCTCGGCCTGCTCGTGCAGCACGCGCACGTGCGAGAACGGCGTGAGATTGTAGGCGGCGATCGCGGCGGTCACCTCGTCGGCCTCGGCAGCGGTGACCTCGAGGTCGATCGCGGCCATGGCGAGGGCGTCGCCGCCGATGCCGCAGCCGAGGTCGGCGATGTGATGCACTCCGGCGCGTGAGAACCGCCCGGCGTGGAGGGCCGCGACCTTCAGGCGGGTCGCCTGCTCGAGCCCGGCCTCGGTGAAGAGCATGCGCGACGCGAACGGGCCGAACTTGGCCGCGGCCTTCGCGCGGAGCTTCGCCTGGCTGAGCACGGCGGCGACGAGAGTGGGCGGGTGGCCCTGCTTGCGCAGGTCGGCGACGGTCTTGACGATGTCGGCCTTCGAGTCCCAGTCGGGCAGCCCGTCGAGCAGCGTGAGGCCCTCTGGGGAGAGCAGTTCGACGAGTTCGGCACGATCCACTCGGCAACGCTAGCACCGCACGGCAGCGCGAGCACCGGGCGCGGCACGAGCTGCAGGCCGTCGAAGCCGCTGTTTCGCCAGTGGCTGAACGGGCTGGCACTCACGTTGCACGAGTGCCAAATCGCGCCTAGACTCGCCTTAGCACTCTCGCTCTGAGGCTGCTAACCAAGTCTTCGTCAAGACAGTTTTCTTCACAGAGAGAAGGGGTCAACCGTGTCGGTTTCCATCAAGCCGCTCGAGGATCGCATCGTCATCAAGCAGGTCGAGGCCGAGCAGACCACCGCATCCGGTCTGGTCATCCCCGACACCGCCAAGGAGAAGCCCCAGGAGGGCGAGGTCGTGGCAGTGGGCCCCGGCCGCATCGATGACAACGGCAACCGTGTCCCGCTCGACGTCGCAGTCGGCGACAAGGTGATCTACTCGAAGTACGGCGGCACCGAGGTCAAGTTCGGCGGCGAGGACTTCCTCGTCCTGTCGGCTCGCGACGTGCTCGCAGTCGTCGTCCGCTAAGCGAGACACACGATCCGAGGCCCGGACGCCCCGCTGGGGGCGC
>NZ_JBHURI010000019.1:0-54015 GCF_042673425.1 Agromyces sp. NPDC056965
CTCGAGCACCTCGCGCTCGCGGTCGGTGAGCGTGTCGAGTTGGGGTGAGCTCGGAACAGGTGATTCGGCGTGCGGCGAGCCGCCGGTGCCTGTTCCGGATGCCGCGGAGTCGATCGCTCCTGTTCCGGAGGCGCCCGTTCGGCTCGCCACGGCCTCGATCACGCGCCGCGTGACATCCGGCGACAGCAGTGCGTCGCCGCGCGCGACCACCTGCACCGCCTCGATGAGCTGCTCGGGGCTCGAGTTCTTCAGCAGGAACCCGCTGGCCCCGGCCTCCAGGGCGGCGAAGAGGTAGTCCTCGCGGTTGAAGGTCGTGAGTACGAGCACGGCGGCAGCGGATGCCTCGTCGGCGGTGATGCGGCGAGTGGCCTCGAGTCCGTCCATGCCGGGCATCTGCACGTCCATGCAGACGACGTCTGGCGAGAGTGCCGCGACCGCGGCGATCGCCTCCTCGCCGTTCGCGGCCTCGCCGACGACCTCGATGCCGTCTTCGGAGTCGAGGATCGTGCGGAACCCGCCCCGCACGAGCGACTGGTCGTCGACCACGAGCACCCTGATGCTCACGCGGGCACCTCCTCAGCCCGGCGCAGCGGGAACTCGGCGCGCACGAGGTAACCGCCGCGCGATCGCGGTCCGAGTTCGAGGCGGCCGCCGGCCGCGGCGGCCCGCTCGCGCATGCCGACCTGGCCGAGGCGGCGGCTCGAGGCATCCGTCGCCGTGTCGCTCGCCGCTCGCATCACGGGGCCGGAGTTCGTCACCTCGACCTCGACCGACTCATCGGCCCAGCGCACGCGCACCTCGGCGGTCGCGGCGGTGCCCGCGTGCTTCCGAACGTTGGTGAGGGCCTCCTGCACGATGCGATACGCGCTGAGGTCGACGACCGCGGAGACGGGGACGGCGTCGCCGATGATCGCGAGCGTCGTCGGCAACCCGATCGCCGTCGACTCCGCGACGAGCTCGTCGAGGCGCGCGATTCCCCGCGTCGAGGTGCTCGTGGTCGCAGGCTCGCGGTCGTCGACGGCGAGTCCGAGCGCCTCGTCGAGCACGGCGACCGGCCCCGTCTCCGCATCGCCGCGGAGGGTGCCGAGCAGGCCGTGCAACTCGTCGACGGCGTCGCGGGCGCTCGACTCGATCGACGAGAGCGCGGTCGCCGCGGCGGCCGGATCCTTCGCGAGCACCCTCCGTGCGGCTCCGGCCTGCACGCCGATCACCGAGACGTGGTGCGCGACGACGTCGTGCAGCTCGCGGGCGATGCGCAACCGTTCGATCGCGACGGCCTGGGCGCGAGTGCGCTCGCGCTCCGAAGCGAGCTCGGCCGTGCGCTGCTCGAGTTCGGCGCGCGATCGCGCTGAACGATAGGCGGTGTCGCCGAAGTACCAAGCGCCGCCGAAGTAGAGCAGGTTCGTGAGCACGTTGATGAGGCCGTACGCGAGGTAGGGCGAGAGGGCTCCCTCGCGGGAGAAGTCGGGCAGGTAGTCCTGCACGGCGGAGTAGTAGATGAGCCCCCAGAACAGCCACCCGAACATTCCCACGACGATGATGCCGCGCACGATCGTCGCCCGACGGCGGCTGCGACTCCACGCCCCGACCGTGTAGATCGCGACGAACAGGCAGATGTTGCTGAAGAGTGCGTCGCCGACGGGCACGACACCGCCGACGATGAAGGTCGCGGATGCCACGAGCGCGACGAACTCGGGCTGGATGCGGCGTGCCGCGAGCGGCAGGGTCATCGCGGCCACCCAGATCACCGAGCCCCACCACGGGGCGCCCTCGTTCTCCCCGTCGCCCTCGCCCCACCCGGCGAGGCGGTACAGCACCACCGTCGCGGCCGTGCCGAGGGCGAGCACGATCGCGAGGATCAGGTCGTTGCGGAGGGCGCGCCGCCCCGGCCGCGGACGTACCCACTCGACGCCCTCGACGACGGGCGGAGTCGCGGCAGTCGTCACGCCAGTCATGCCAGTCATGCCACAACGCTAGCGAGTGGCCCGGGCCGCGCGGATCCGTCGGGCGACGGAGATGCCGGCGCGGCTCGAGATGCCGGCGCGCCTCGAGGTGCCGGCGCGCGCGGCATCCGGGTCGATACGCTCTCGAACCATGACCGCCGACTCGACGACCGCCCCGAACCTCAGTCTGCGCGAGCGCCCGTTCGACTGGTTCTTCATCGTGGTCTTCTCGCTCTTCACGATCACGAGTCTGATCAGCGACATGCTGCCGACCCTCGGCGTCGACATCTCGCAGCCGTCGTCGAACTTCTTCGTGAACTCCAACTACTGGTACGCGAGCGACACCGACCCGCTCTTCATGGAGCCGCCCGTGTGGATGCGCATCGTGACCGGGCTCTCGGCGTTCGTCTACATGCCGTTCTACATCGTGCTCGTCATCTCGCTCATCCGCGGGTGGAACTGGATCCAGCTGCCGAGCGTCATCTACGCGACCATGATCTCGACGATCACGGGCATCATCGTGTTCGGCGTGGAGTTCTTCGGCGAGCCCGAGTGGCAGACGACGAACCCCGTGAAGTTCCTCGCGTTCAACCTGCCGTACGTGCTCATCCCGATCGTGCTGCTCGTGCGCATGCGGAAGCCCGCGCCCTTCACGCGGCGGTTCTGAGCGGTTGCCGGGTTTCCGGGTTTCCGGTCGCGCGATCGCTCACGCCGAGGCGCGTTCGGGCGGTGCGGGGAGGTCGAGTCGGTCGGCGAGTCGGTCGGCGAGCCGGGTCGGCGAGGTGGTCGACGTGCGCCAGCCACCGCCAGGGTCGAGCCACGCGGGTGGCCGGATCTCGGGTACTCCGCGGCGCATGCGGATCGCCCAGCCGGAGCTGTCGATCGAGCGGTGGTGGTACCAGCAGAGGAGCACTCCGTTGTCGGGGTGAGTCGGGCCGCCGCGGCTGTCGGGGATGACGTGATGGATCTCGCACCAGGCGGCGGGAACGGTGCAGCCGGGGATGAGGCAACCGCCGTCGCGAAGGGTGATCGCCCGGCGTTGGTGCGGAGTGAAGCAGCGTTCGGGGGAGCCGAGGCGGATGATGCGGCCGGCGTCGTCGGAGACCACGGTCTGGGTTCCGCCGGTGCACATCATGTGCCGAACTGCGCGGAGCGAGATGGGCACCTCGACCCCGTCGGCGTGGCCCGCGCCCCGTGAGGCGTCGAGGTCGGATGCGCGGACGCTGACGAGGACGGTCGGGGCCGCCCCGCCGATGGTGGGATGTTCGCCGGACCGTGCGGCGGTGTCGATGATCGCGGCGAGCACGTCGTGTCGTTGCTGCTCGTTGGTGCGGGTCTCGGCCTGCACGGCGAGGTCGGCGCGCTCGGTGTCGGTGAGGAATCCGCCACCGCTGCGGGGCGAGAGGTGCGCGTCGAGGAGACGGGTGAGCTTCGCCGCGACCTCTGGCAGCAGCTCGCCCGAGATCGGGATGAGGCCGTCGCGCGCCCGCCCGACGCGGAAGCCCCGCCGGCGCATCGCCCGCTCGTCGTCGGGCTCGGGCCCGTCCTGATCGAGGAAGGCCGCCCATGCTCGCGCCTGCACGGCCAGTTCGTCGGCGCTGGCGCGTACCGGCGCCCCGTCACCGGAGCCGGTCGCCTGGTCGACGAGTTCGCGCTCGGCGACGTCGAGTCGGGTGGGGTCGGCGACGGTGCGGGTGCGGCCGAGCTCGCGGATGATCGTGGCTGCCGCGTCGGCGCCGATCTCGCCTGCGCTCAGCGCTGCTGCCACGTGCGGGTGCTGCGCGGGCACGGGCTGCCCGGTCAGGCCGCTGCCGGCGCGGGTCGCGACGCCGACGCTGATGCGGCGACGCGCCTCGGCGCCCGAGACCTGCGTCACCCGCTCGAGCAGTTCGGCCGCGGAACGACACCCCTTGCGCGCCGACAACCGCTGACCGCCGAGCTCGGCCAGTGAACGGTCGGCGATCTCACCGGCGAATACTGCACGGTGCGCGTCGAGCAGTCGCCCGACGCGTTCGAGTGCGCCCGCCGCGAGGAGCAGCTCGTCGTCGCCGAGGCCACGCGGCGCGTCGACGTCGAGCGCAGCGCCGAGCGCCGCCCGAACCTGCTCGAGCGCCTCGCGGATGCCTGTCATGTCGACGACTCTGCCACCACCCACCGACATCCGAATGCCCGAGAAATACGTGATCAGCCCCTGTTTTCGACCGACTCCTCCTCGACAGGTGGCATCCAATCGAAGTTCTCCACAGGAGACCGAGGCGACGGTCGATGCTCACCGCCTCGAGGGCGCGGGCGATTCGCCCCGGGCTCAACCGAGCGGATCGGCCTCGAGATCGCGCACGTGGTAGAACTCCTGGTCCCAGAGCGCGTAGATGAGCCACGTCGGCAGGATGTAGGACTCCTGCATGTAGTTCGACTGCGAGGAGTGGATCGTCCACCCCTCGTGCTTCTTCGCCACCTCGGCGCTCATCGCGTACTCGGGCTTCGGCTGGTTCGCGACGACGAATGCACCGGCCTCGCCGCCGAAGACCGAGAGGGCACCCGACGGGCTGATCGTGTACACGAGGTGTTCTGGCCCGGTGTACGAACCGCCGGATGCCTCGAGCTCCGCGATCGCGAGCTCGGTGACCCGGCCCATCTGCATATGGTCCTTGTGGCCGGTCGCCCCGCTCTCGGGCCAGAAGCCGACGACGACATCGGGGCGCACCCGCTTCATCTCGGCGACGACGCGCGCGACGAGCTCGTCTTCATCGGCCTCGGGCACCCCTCCGTCGGGGTAGTCCCATACGACGTGCCGGTCGACGCCGAGGTTGAAGCTGTTCTTCAGCGCCTCGGCCTTTCTGATGTCGCCGAGGTCCTCCTGCCGAGCGACCACGGGGGTCTGGTGCCCGGCCTCGCCCTGCGTCGCGGTGATCATGGCCGTGTACGCCCCGCCCTGGTGGGCGCGGAAGAACAGTCCGTTGACGGTCTGCTCGTCGTCGGGGTGGGCGAAGACGCCGAGCACGCGCTCGCCGTCGAGCTCGGCGACGATCGAGTCGACGCCCTTCGCGGTGGGTTCGAAGAAGAGGTGGCGACCCGCCCAGTAGGCCCCGCCGAGCAGGGCGAGGATGACGGCGGCGACGATGATGAGCGCGACGGTGCGCTTGCGCATGGGTGGGGGCTCCCGGTACGGATCCGCGTCGGTTCGCGGATGGTGACGAGCAGGCTAACCCGAGGTGCTCCGAATTCCGAATCCTGCTCAGTATCGCTCGAAGCCTTGCCAACGGGAAGGTATCTTCCTATTCTCTTCCCATGGCGCGCAGACGTGAAGGACGACTCGTCGACCTCGAGGTGGACATCCTCGCGGCCGGCATGGAGCTGCAGGGTGACGACGGGGAGTTCTACGGCTTCGCGCTCGCGAAGCGCATCGCCGAGCGAGCGGATGCCGCGGCGCTCACCGCGCACGGCACGCTCTACAAGGCGCTCGCCCGACTGAGCGAGCGGGGCCTGCTCGAGTCCGTCTGGGAGGACGCCGAGATCGGTGCGGCCGAGGGGCGTCCGCGGCGCCGCCTGTACCGGGTCACGGGTGCCGGCGAACTCGCCTACCGCACCGAGCTCGATGCGCGACGGGTCGCCGCAGCCGTGCCGGCGAAGGCGGCCTTCGCGTGACCGTCGAGCGCGTCGGCGGAGCTCTCGAGGAGCGCGAGAGAGCGGCATCCGATCATCGGGGCGACCGTGCCGCGCATCGCAGCGATCGCGCCGTGCTCGCGTGGGGCCGCTGGTACACGCGCGACCTGCCGGAGGACGTCGCCGCCGATCGTCTCGCCGAACTCGAGTCCGACGTCTTCGAGGAGCGGGCGGCGGCGGGCGGTGCGCCGACCGTCGGTCGTTCGATCGTCGGTCGCGCGATCCGCGGCGTTCCCGCCGACCTCGCGTGGCGGGTCGCACGGCTGCGCGGCGTCTCGCTGACGGCGCCGAGGGGCACGTTCCCGCTCGCGCTGCCCGCGCTGGCGCACGTCGCGACGGCGCTGCTCGTGGCCTGGGGCGTGCTCATCGTTGTGCGGGTCGGCGCCGGGATGCTCGACGGCTCGTGGGCCGGTGCCTGGGATCTCGTCGCAGCGGCAGTCGTCGGACTCGGCCTCGCGCTCATCGGCTCGGCACTGACGCTCGTGCCCGAAGCACGCTGGCTCGGCGCGCTCTGGCTCGCCGTCGCGAGCTACGTGCTGCTCCGCTTCGGCATGTACGCGCTCATCGCCACGAGCACCACGCTCGACGCCGTCTACACCTCGGCGCTCAGCGAGACCATCCTCATCAATCGCGTGATGTCGGCCGCCGGTGTGCTCTTCTTCGTTTCGATGTCCGCCTGGTGGCTGCCATCGGCCAAGGCCCTGTGGGCTGCTCGACCCGAACGGGTGCACCGATCGCCCGCGCTCGACCCGGAAGGAACCATCGCATGAACGTGCAACGCATCGCCGCGATCGCCGCGATCACGGGCGCTGTGCTCGGCGGGGCGTCCATCGTCGCGCTCGGCGCCGCCGCCTACGACGCCGGCCAGCCCCGAGCCGAGCTCGTCTCGTCCGGCATCGACGACAGTGCCGAGCCGCGACCCGAGCAGACGGCGGTCGCCGCGCCCGCCGCGGTCGAGGGGAGTTCGCAGCTCGCGGCTGCATCCGGCACGGACCCGATGGCCGCCGACTACAACCCGTACCTCGATCCGCTGAACGCCGAGTACGTGACACCCGAAGAACGTTCGGAATGGCTCGGCAAGCAGGTCGTCATCCGCAAATGCATGGCCGACGCCGGGTTCGAGTTCCTCGACTGGCAGTGGTGGCTCGGCAACGACGCGCAGCCGAGGGGGCTCGACTACGAGACTTCGGTCCTCTGGACGCAGGCGCTGTACGGCCCCGACATCTACAACCCCGGCGGCGGCTGCGCCGACGTGGGCGACGCGGCCGAGGCCGCAGCGCGTGCCGCAGGCAAGCCGCTCAGCGCTCCAGTGCCCGACGACGACCCATCGCTGCCGACCGAACGGCAGGAATGGCTCGACTTCCAGGACCTCGTGCGTGCGTGCATGACCGAGGCGGGGCAGGAGTACCTCTACTGGGAGTGGTGGAACCCCGAGTACCAGGTCGCCGTCGACCCGGCGAATCCCGACGCCCCGATCGGGTTGCCGGCGCAGCCCGAGGGCCTCACCGAGGGGGAGAAGGCGGAGTGGTCGCTCGCCCTCGACGGCGACGCCGGCCTCGGCGCCGCCTACCGCTGGGAGGACGCCGGCTGCTGGGGCCGCGCCGTGCACGAGGCGGGCAACGACAACATGCACTGAGTCGTCACGCTCGGCGAGGCCACGAGGCGCTGAGCCCTGCGGATGCCGCGGCTCAGGCCTTGGCGCCCTTCGCCTTCTCCTTGAGGAAGATGAGCGGCAGGAGCCAGGTGCCGAGCGCCGTGATGATCCACACGGTGAGGGTCGCGAGCACCCAGGTCACCCAGCCGTCGATCGTGATGCCGCCCGGGAAGAGCGAGGCGATGAGCAGCGCCACGAACGTCGAGACGAGGCCGATGCCGCCGAGGATCGCCGAGGCGTGTTGACGCGCGACGTTGAAGATGAACGGCCCGAGCACCGCCTGCGCGATCGTGAAGACGATGATCGCGATGAGGAACCCGCCCCACTCGATGTGGAAGTTGGGGAGGATCCACGAGGCGACGAGCAGGCCGAGGGCGGCGGTCACGAGCGAGATCGCCGTGCGGATGAGGAAGCGGATCATGCCGCGAGCGTAGCGGGGCGACGGATGCCGCGTCGAGCAGCGCGCCGCAGCGGCATCCGCTGACAGTGCGGCACCCGCCGCGCGCTCCCCGCTCGAGAAGACGATCGTGGCGGTGCGCGCCCGAAGCGAGCAAGATGTGTCGCATGGCCGAACGCGCGACGCGCGAGGAGACGGCACCGAACCCGGCGGCGCGCCGGGTGCAGGCGACGTACTTCACGCTGCTCATCGGCAACACCCTCGCCGCCTCGTTCATCTGGGGCGTCAACACGCTCTTCCTGCTCGACGCCGGCCTCACGAACTTCGAGGCGTTCGCCGCCAACGCCTTCTTCTCGGTGGGCATGGTGATCTTCGAGGTGCCGACCGGCGTCGTCGCCGACACCCTCGGCCGGCGGGTCTCGTACCTGCTCGGCACCGTCACGCTCGCGGTGACGACCGTGCTGTACTACCTGCTCTGGGTCGGCCACTCGCCGTTCTGGATGTGGGCGATCGTCTCGGTGCTGCTCGGGCTCGGCTTCACCTTCTTCTCGGGCGCCGTCGAGGCGTGGCTCGTCGACGCGCTCGCCGCGACCGGCTACACGGGCGGGCTCGAGCGGGTCTTCGGGCGCGGCCTCGCGCTCGCCGGCGCGGCGATGTTCATCGGGTCGATCGCGGGTGGGGTCGTCGCGCAGGCGACGAACCTCGGCGTGCCGTTCCTGATCCGCGCGGGAATCCTCATCGTCATGTTCGTCGTCGCGGCGCTCGTGATGCGCGACCTCGGGTTCACGCCCGCCGGCCGGGCGCACCCGATCCAGGCGACGAAGGAGGTCTTCAACGCCTCGGTGAAGTACGGGCTCGGGCGGCGGCCGGTGCGCTACGTCATGTTCGCGTCGTTCTTCACGACCGGCGTCGGCTTCTACGTCTTCTACGCGCTGCAGCCCTACCTCGTCGAGCTCTGGGGCGACACCGGTGCGTATTCGATCGCGGGTCTCGCCGCGGCGATCCTGTCGGGCTCGCAGGTCATCGGCGGCCTCGTGGCGCCCTGGGTGCGCCGGCGATTCCGCAAGCGCACGACGACCATCATCCTGAGCCTCGTGGTCTCGAGCCTCGTGCTGCTCGCGCTCGGCGTGAACCGCAACTTCTGGATCGCGCTCGTGCTCCTCACCGTGTGGGGGCTCGTCGACGCGGCCGCCGGCCCGGTGCAGCAGGCGTACCTCAACGACATGATCCCGTCGCAGCAGCGCGCGACCGTGCTCTCGTTCGACTCCCTGCTCGGCAGCACGGGCGGCGCCGTGATCCAGCCGGTGCTCGGCCGTTCCGCCGACCTCTGGGGCTATCCGGGGTCGTTGCTCGTCAGCGGCGGCATCCAGGCGCTCGCCGTGCCGTTCCTCTGGCTGAGCCGCAAGCAGGGGTCGCCGGCGGATGTCGCGACGGGCGAGTCGCCCGACACGCCCGAGGAGATCTCGGAGCAGGGGCCGGCGGCCGTGTAGGGCGCGGGTTCGCCCCCCGTTCGGGGGGCGTGTACCATGGCTCGGACACCACCGAGCGGCCGAGCGGTCGTTCCCGAATCGCTGCGGGAGGTGCCCGATGCGCAAGACCGTCGTCTTCAGTGCCGTTGTCACGGCCCTCTTCGTCGGGTCGATCTTCGTCGGCGTCGCCGCCGCCTCCACCGGCGCCCCGGTGCTCTACGACGCGCGCTCGCCGCAGCCGGTCGCGACGGGTTCGGACGCCTTCGACGTCGACGCGGGCGAGGCGCAGGGCCAAGCCCCCGGCGCTCCCGCCGACGGGGCCGACAGCGACGACGCACCGCTGCCGAAGCCGTCGACTCCGCCCGAGGCGACCCGGCCACCGACTCCGACCCCGACTCCGACGCCGAACACCACGAGCCCGCCGGTGGCCGACCCGATGCCGACGCCCGAGGAGCAGCAGGCCTGGCTCGGCTTCCAGCAGCTCGTGCGCGAGTGCATGGTCGCTGCCGGCCACGAGTACCGCGAGTGGGAGTGGTGGACCACCGAACCGCGCGACCCGACGTCGACGGCCCCGGCGATGCCCGCCGGGCTCACCGCTGAGGGCCAGGCCGCTTGGCGGCTCGCCCTCGAGGGAGATGGCGGCGAGAACGACGGATGCCTCGGTGAGGCCGTGCGCGAAGACCAGTCGCGGCCGCCCGTGCCGCCCGCCGCGGCTCCGCCGCCGCCTGCTGCGACCGAGGCGCCCGACGACGCGCCGCCGCCGACCGACTGACGCCTTCGACCGACTGACGTCGCTCGAACCGGTCGGCCTCAGGCCTCGGGTGACAGCGTCTCGACTCGCCCGTTCAGCTCCGCGGCATCCGTGCCCCAGAGGTCGACGACCGCGGTGGCGAGCGTGTCTTCGAGGCCGGCGAGCGCCTGCACGCGGAACGTGACCGCGGCCGCGGTGTCGCCCGCCTTGCCGAAGCCCTGTGCGAGCGAGCGCATCCACGACTCGCTCGCGGCCTTCACCGCGGTGTAATTGGCGCCGCCCGCGGTGGGTCGCTCGACCGTCGTCGACGAGACGATCGCGATGCGGCCCGCGGGGGATGCGACGAGGTCGTCCCAGAACGCGCGGCTGACGTAGCGGAGCGCCGTGAACGAACGCTCGAGCACGCGGTAGTCCTCTTCGGTCTGGCCGGCGATGCCGCCGCCGCCCCGCCATCCGCCGACGAGGTGCACGACCCCGTCGAGGTCGCCGACCCTCGCGTGCACGCGCATCGCGAGTTCGAGCACATCGTCGCCGTCGGTGAGGTCGGCGCGCTCGCCGATCACGCCCGGCAGCTCGGCCTCGAGGCCGACGAGGCGCTCCTCGTCGCTGCCGACGGCCACCACGCGTGCGCCCGCCTCGAGCAGGGCGCGGGCGACCGCCCGGCCGGAGGCGCTCGTCGCTCCCGCGATGAGCACCGTCCGGCCGGACAGGTCGACTGCTGCCATGGACTCAGGCACTCGCTGCCGTGATGCCGACCGTCGACTCGATGACGGGCTTCATCTTCTTGTCGAGCGCCTCGTAGAACATCGAGAGCGGGAACTCGTCGTCCATCACGAGGTCGGTGTAGCCCTTCGGCGGGCCGGCGAGCACCTCGCGGGGCAGGCCCTCGGCCCACACCGACGCCGGGTTCGGCGTCACGACGCTCGTGACGAGGTCGTAGGCGGCGAGCCAGTGCACCGTCTTCGGGCGGTCGATCGACTTCCAGTACAGCTCGTCGATCGCGTCGCCGAGCTCGACGACCGCGTCGGGCACGGCGTCCCAGTCGAAGCTCAGCGAGACGTCCGTCCAGTCGAGCACGTGCTTCTGGTGCAGCCACGCGAACAGCAGCTGGCCGCCGAGCCCGTCGTAGTTGCGCACGCGCGAACCCGTGATCGCGAACCGGAAGATGCGGTCGAAGATCACGGCGTACTGCACGAGCTTGCCGGTCGAGCGCATCTGCTCCTCGACGTCGGTGAGCTCCTCGCCGGCAGCGAGGCGCGCGTTCAGTGCGCGCTCGATCTTCACCGACTCGCGGAACGCGGTGAGGTCGCACCGGAGCTCCTCGAGCGAGTAGAGGAAGAACGGCATCCGCTGCTTGATCATGAAGGGGTCGAACGGCAGGTCGCCGCGCATGTGCGTGCGGTCGTGGATGATGTCCCACATCACGAACGTGCGCTCGGCGAGCTCCTGGTCCTCGAGCAGCGCCGCCGCATCGGCGGGCAGCTCGAGCTTCGTGATGTCGGACGCCGCGCGCACGACACGGCGGTAGCGCGCCGCCTCGCGGTCCTGGAAGATCGCGCCCCACGTGAACGTCGGGATCTCGCGCATCGCGACCGTCTCGGGGAACAGCACCGCCGAGTTCGTGTCGTACCCGGGCGTGAAGTCGACGAGGCGCAGGCTCACGAAGAGCTTGTTGCCGTAGTCGCCCGCCTCGAGCTCCGCGATGAACTCGGGCCAGATCGTCTCGACGACGAGCGCCTCGACGTGCCGGTCGGACGAGCCGTTCTGCGTGTACATGGGGAAGACGACGAGGTGGCGGATGCCGTCGATGCGGTGCCGCTGCGGCTGGAACGCCACGAGCGAGTCGAGGAAGTCGGGCACGCCGAAGCCCTCGGACTGCCAGCGGCGGAAGTCGACGACGGATGCCGCGAGGTATTCGGCCTCGTGCGGGAACCGCGGCGCGAGCGCCTCGATCGACTCGACGATCGCGTCGACGAGCGTCGACGCCTCGGCACGATCGGATGCCTCGGGCACCGAGCCGTCCTTCACCTGCAGCGCCTGGAGCGCGGTCGCCGATTCCTTGAGGCGGAGCCATGCGGCATCCGTCTCGACGCCTTCGGCGAGTGCGAGGTCGGCGGCGGTCACCGCGTCCTCGAGAACCTCGGGTTCGCCGATGATGGCGTCGATCGTGGTGTTGCTCGACATGTGAACCTCCGATCCTCGATGAGGGAGTGAGTGTGCGTCTGGGACGTGCGCGGCGCGAATCGCCGTGCTCTTCAAGGCTACGAGCGGAGGCTCTGCGATTGGTTGTGCCCCGACGCGGGATTGTTGCGTGAGCGCAAGAATCCGCGGCGGAGATCGCCATCGCGCGCAGGCGCTGCCGGGGGAGGGTGTCGTGACGGTTCCTCGACCTTGGAGCGGGTGCTGCCACTGAGTCGGGCAGGTGCGCGCACGTGGTGCAGGGTGCGCCCGCACCGACCGAGAGTCCGGTGCGGATCCGGATGACGCTTGTCGGACCCCCTTTTACCGTGAGGAATGTTCAATCAACGAGTGGAAGGAACGATCATGTACACCACGAAGACGGGAGCAGCGGCCATCGGAGCAGTGGCCCTCCTCGTCGTACTCACCGCATGCGCAGGGGTGCGCGGCACTGACACCGAGCCCGCGAATGTTCCGCAGTCGCAGCAGCAGCTCCAGGACTCGGCGCGGCGCGAGTCGGCCGCGATGCGCGCCGAGCTCCACGCCCGAGACGCCGCTGCATCCGTGCCGTCGGCCGCGGTGGTCGAAGGCGTGCGCAGCGCGAAGCAGGCCGAGGCCCGCAGTCATGCCGAGTCTTCATCGACCGCGGTGGTCGAAGGCGTCCGCACCGCGAAGCAGGCCGAGGCTCGCAGCGATGCCGAGTCGCGTCGTCAGCACGAGCTCGAGCACGGCGCATCCTCGGATCGACTCCGGTGACGCGCTCGACCCGACGGGGTCCCGGCCGCCGCCGGGGCCCCGTCGCATGCGTGCACGCGGAGTGGGCGCAGTGGGGAGTGGGCGCAGTAGAGTGCGGCTCATGTCCGACTCGCCCGCGCCGGTCCCGTCCGAGCTGACCGCGACCGCGCTCGCCGCCGCGATCGATGCCGCAGGCGATCCGGCGGACGCTGCGTTCCTCCAGTGCTTCTTCAAGACCGGCCCCGGAGAGTACGGCGACGGCGACGTCTTCGTCGGCGTTCGCGTGCCGGCGACCCGGACGATCGTGAAGGGCTTCGAGCGGATGCCGCTGCTGGAGGCATCCGCCCTGCTCGCGAGCGAGGTCCACGAACATCGGCTCGCCGCCCTCCTCGTGATGGTGCGGCAGCTGCAGCTCGCCATGAGGCCGCGTACCCGGGACGATGCCGCGGTCGCGTCGCTGCACCGCGCCTACCTCGACGCGGTGCGGGCCGGGCGCGTGAACAACTGGGATCTCGTCGATGCGTCGGCGGAGTTCCTCGTGGGGCAGGTGCTCCTGGCCGACGGCGGGGACGGGTCGCCGCTGCTCGACGAGCTCGCGGCATCCGATTCGCTCTGGCAGCGACGGGTGGCGGTGCTCTCGACCTTCGCCTACATCAAGGCCGGCGACGGCGGACCGATCCTCCGGCTCGCACCCCGGCTGCTCGCCGACCGCGAAGACCTCATGCACAAGGCGGTCGGCTGGATGCTGCGAGAGCTCGGCAAGCGAGTCGATCGCGGGGCGCTCACCGACTTCCTCGACGAGTACGCCGCGCGGATGCCTCGCACGATGCTGTCGTACGCCACGGAGCACCTCGCCCCCGAGGAACGCGCGGCCTTCCGTGCGCGGCGGTGACGTGACGCCGACGTGATGCCGACGTGACGCAGGCCGCCGCGACACGCGGAGTCGCACGGCGCAATACGGAGAGTTCTCTCCATTGACACCGACTCGCGGGCGCTGTCAGTATTCGGTTCGGCAATCCGTCGACCACTACAGCAAGGAAACCTCACACATGACCACTCCCGCTCCCGCCCCCGTGCCTGCACCGTCGGCGCCCGCCGAGAAGTGGAACGTCCTCTCGATCGTCGGCTTCGTGCTCTCGATCGTCGGGTTCAACATCGTCGCGATCGTGCTCGGCTTCATCGGCCTCAGCCAGGTGAAGAAGACGGGCGAGCGCGGCCGCGGCCTCGCGCTCGCCGCCGTCATCATCGGCTTCGCATCGATCGTGATCGGCATCATCCTCTTCATCGCGTTGTTCGCGTTCGCGGCGTCGAACCCGAACATCTCGACCTACTAGGTCTCGCGGGCCACCCGCACGGAGTCCCCGCACGGCGCCGCCGGTGGGGACTTCGTCGTTGCCGGGCCGTCAGCGCACGAGGTCGGCCTCGCGGATCCGGGCGCCGGTCGCCGATGGCACGGCGCGTCCGGCGGGCAGCAACAGCGCGACGAGCGCCGACGCCAACAGCACGGCCGCACCGACGATGACCGCCGGCTGGGCCCCGATGCCGTAGTCGGTCGGCGTCAGCGCGCCGCCCGCCCCGGTGAAGACCGCCGTCGACACGGCGATGCCGAGCGCCACGCCGACCTCGCGCAGCATCGAGTTGGTGCCGCTCGCCTTGGCGTGGTCGTTCGGCGCCATGGTCGCGAGCACGGCCGTCGCCGACGGTGCGAACACGAGTCCCATGCCGACGCCCGCGAGGATGAACGGTGCGACGAAGGCGGAGAACTCGGTGGCCGCATCGAGCAACTGCGCCAGCCAGAAGAGGGCGCCGGACAGCGCAACGAGCCCGGCGACGATGAGCGCACGGGTGCCGATGCGTCCGGCGAACGCGCCCGCGAGCGGGGCGACGATCATCGGGGCGAGGGTCCACGGCGAGGTCTGCAGTGCCGCTTCGAACGGACTCGCGCCCTGCACTACCTGCAGGAACTGGATGAGCAGGAAGATCGAGCCGAACGCGCCGAAGCTGAACCCGAAGCCCGCGAGGTTCGCCACGGTGAAGCTGCGGTCGCGGAAGAGGCGGAGCGGCAGGAGCGGCGCCGGCGTGCGCGCCTCCCATGCGATGAACGCGGCCAGCAGCGCACCGCCCGCGATCAGGCTGCCGAGCACCTCGAGGCTCGACCAGCCCGCGTCGTTGCCACGAACGATGCCGTAGACCAGGCCGAGGAGGCCGAGGCCCGACAGCACGAGGCCGACGACATCCGCTCGCAGTCGCGCGCCGAAGCTGTTCGGCAGGGCGACGAGCGCGAGCGCGATCGACGCGAGGCCGATGGGCACGTTGATCCAGAAGATCGCCTGCCAGGCCCAGCCCTCGATGATCGCGCCGCCGATGAGCGGGCCGACGGCGACGCCGAGGCCCGAGACGCCGCCCCAGATGCCGATCGCGAGCGGTCGGCGCGCGATCGGCACCGAGCCGGCGAGCAGCGTGAGCGAGAGCGGCATGATCGCCGCGGCGCCGAAGCCCTGCGCGGCGCGCGCCGCGATGAGCTGGCCGGGATCGGTGGCGAGGGCGGCGAGCGCCGAGCTCAGGGTGAAGACGACGATGCCGATCACGAAGACCGTGCGCCGCCCGAACCGGTCGCCGAGTGCGACGGCCATGAGGATCGTGCTCGCGAAGGCGAGCGTGTAGGCGTTCATGAACCACTGCAGCTCTTCGACTGAAGCGCCGAACTCCGAGTGGAGCACCGGCAGCGCGTTGGTCATGACGAGGTTGTCGAGCGTCGCCATGAACATCGGCAGCGCCGTGGCGACGAGGACGAGCCAGATCGGGCTCGGGCGCCGGGCGCCGGAACGGCGCTCGGCGGGGCGAACTGCGGCATCGAGAGTGGTGGTGGACACGACCGCGCTCCTTGTTGTTATCGGATGATTACTTCGAACTGTAGTAATCGACTGATAACATGTCAACCATGACGGTCGAATCGGTTCCCACGGCTCCGCGAATGAAGGCGGCCGACCGCCGCGAGCTCATCCTCGAGGCCGCCACCGCGGTGTTCGGCGCGAAGACCTACGTCGGCACGACGACCGACGAGGTCGCCCGCGCCGCCGGCGTCAGTCAGCCCTACGTCGTGCGGCTGTTCGGCACGAAGGAGAAGCTCTTCGTCGAGGTCATCGAGCGGGCGTACGCGCGCCTGATCGGCGACTTCCGTGCGGCGCTGCCCGGTCCGGTCGAGGGGCGCGGCGAGCGCATGGGCACCGCGTACACGGCGCTGCTGGCCGAGCGCGGCATGCTCTCGGTGATCGCGGGCTCGACGGCGCTCGGCGGAGAGCCCGTGATCGGCAGGGTCGCCCGCGCGGGGTTCAGCGAGATCTGGCGATTCCTCCGCGAGGAGGCCGGGTTCTCCGAAGAGCAGTCGCGCGAGTTCATGGCCACCGGCATGCTCATCAACGCGATCGTCGGACTCCGGCTGACCGGCGACTACGGCGACGAGGTCTCGGCGACCGAGATCTTCGACGCGTGCTTCCCCGAGGGAGTCGCGAAGCTGCGAACCCTCATGCCGGCGGCCGACGAGCCCTGGTGACGCGCCCGAGATTCTCATAGTCGACGACGCTCGGCGTGCGCCATGATGTGTGCATGGTGGAACCCCCGGAGCGGCCCGCAACAGGGTCGAATCGCACGCTCATCGTGATCCTCTCCGTCATCGGCGTGCTCATCGTCGTCGCGCTCGTCGTCGTGTTCACGCGAGGTGCGCCCCCGCTCCTCGACGAGTCCACTCCCGAAGGCGCGGTGCAGCGGTACTCGGCTGCGGTGATCGACGGCGACGAAGCCGCTGCGATCGAGTACCTCGTTCCCGAGCTCGGCGACCCGTGCCGCGAGTTCGACGGCGGCGACTCCCAAGACCTGCGCGTCACCCATGTCTCGACGACGCAGCGCGATGACGCCGCCGAGGTGCAGGTGCTCATCACCACCACCTACGACGCCGGGCCGTTCGACTCCCCGAGTTACGAGGAGAAGGCCGAGTTCGAACTCGTCAGGAGCGGGGGCGGCTGGCTCATCGAGTCGACACCCTGGCCGCTCACGATCTGCGAACCCGAGGAGGTGCAGTGATGAGCACCGCGCAGGGCACCGTTCGCCGCCTGATCGTCTACTCGCTCCTCTTCGCCCTCGTCACGATCGCCGCGATCGGCATCGCCGGCCTGCTCGAGCGTCTGCTCGGCGTCGGCAGCGAATTGGTGTTCGGCGGCACCCTCGACCTCGCTCGCTCGCTCGCGTTCGCGCTCATCGGCGGGCCGCTCGCGGCCGTGCTGTGGTTGTCGGTCTGGCGACGGCTCCGCGACGACGCCGAGCGTGCATCGCTCGCTTGGGGCCTCTACTTGGCGGCCATGTACACGGTGGCGCTCGTCGTGGCGACCTCGACGCTCGTCGGCACGGCGGCATCGCTGGTCGACGGCGACCGGCAGCCCGGCACCTTCGCAGCCTTCGTCACCTGGACCCTCGTCTGGGTGTGGCATCGGTGGATGTGGCGGCATCCGGCGAAGCATCCGGTTCGGCTGCAGACGGTGCCCGCGGTCGCGGGGTCCGTCTTCGGACTCGTCGTCGGCGCAGGCGGCGCCGTCAACGCCCTCGGCACACTGTTCGACACGGCGATCCGCGAGGTCTCCGAGTCCGCGATCGCCGGAAGCCCGTGGGAGCAGTTGACGGTCGACGGGTTCATCTGGGCGGTGGCCGGCGCGGTCATCTGGTGGTGGCACTGGTACCGCGAGGGTGCGAAGCACCTCGGCACGGGCCTCGCCGCCGTGGCGCTCGTGGTCGTCGGCGTGATGGCCGCAGGCCTGCTGATGCTCGGCGGGCTCGGCACGTCGCTGTGGGTCGGGCTTCGCATCGCCTTCGACGGCAGCGCGCCCGCCGGTGAAATCCTGCGTCCGCTGGGGGCCGCGCTCGCCTCGTCGCTCGTCGGCGCGCTCGTGTGGACCTACCACCGCCAGATCGCGGCCGGCCGGTCCGACGGCACACGCCGGGCGAGCATGCTCGTCATGTCGGGGGTCGGTCTCATCGGCGCGGCAACGGGCATCGGCATCATCGTGAACAGCGTGCTCGCGGCGCTCGTGAACCCGCTCGCGTCATCCGACGCCCGCTCGCTCCTCCTCGGCGGCATCAGTGCGCTCGTCGTCGGGGGTCCCGTCTGGTGGCTCAGCTGGCGGCCGACCGCCCACGTCGAACCGGCGGAGATCGCCTACCCCGGCCGTCGGGTCTACCTCGTGACGGTGTTCGGACTGAGCGCGATCGTCGCGCTCATCACGCTGCTCGTGATCGGCTTCCAGCTCTTCGCGTTCGGCCTCGCCTCGACGAGTGGCGCGAGCCTGATCGACGAGGTGCGTGCTCCGCTCGGCCTGCTCGTCGCCACCGTGCTCGTGTTCGGGTACCACTTCGCCGTGTGGCGTCGCGACCGGTCGGTGATCGCCGCAGCGGGGCTGGCTCCCGATCAGCGCGTCGGCCGGGTCATCCTCGTGGCCGGCGGCCAGACGACGGAGATCGAGCAGGCGATCCGCGCCACCGGCGCTTCCGTCAGCGTCTGGCGGAGTGCCGAGCCCGCGGTCGAGCTCGAGCCCGAAGCCGGGGCCGCACCAGAGCCCGACGCCGGGTCGCCCGGCGAGGCCGGCGCACGGCGCCCCAGTCCGCAGGCGGTCGTCGCGGCGCTCGCGGGCGTCGCCGCGAAGCGCGTCGTCATCATCGCCGGGCCGGGCGACCGCGTCGAGGTGATCCACCTCGCCGACTGACCGGCACGCCGGGGTTCGTCAGAGCGCCTTCTGCATGTGGAGCGCCGCCGTTTCGTAGCCGAGCCCCTCGTAGAGGCGGATCGCCGGCGTGTTGTAGCCGAAGACGTTCAGTCGCAGGTTCACCGCGCCGTGCTCGCGCGCGACCTCCTCGGCGAGCCGCATCGCGCGGGCGCCGAGTCCGCGCCGCCGGTGCGACTCGTGGACCTCGACGTCGTAGACGTACCAGTTGGCGGGGTCGGCCATCGGGCCGACCCAGAGCCAGCCGGCGTCGTCGCCATCGGCCTCGATCGTGAAGAGCGCGTGTCCGTCGACGAGGCGGCCATCGGGGAAGTACTGCTCCTCCGAAGCGCGCCGACCGGCGGCCGCTTGCTCGGCGTCGTCGCCCGCGACCCGACGCGCCTGCTCGTACGCCGCCATCGCGACGGGCAGCCAGGCAGCGGTCTCTGCGTCGGTCTTGGGGCGGAGTCGGACGTCGTCGGTCATCCGCCCATGGTGCCATGACAGGGCGGCGTCGGGAAGGCTAGGCCCAGCGGCGAACCGCCCAGCGCTCGATGAGCGCCAGCACCGAGTCGGTGAGCTTGCCGAGGAGCGCCAGCAGGATGATCGCGAGGAAGATGCGGTCGATGCGCCCGTTCTGCCCCGAGTCGTTGAGGAGGAATCCGAGCCCCATCGACGACGCGATGAGCTCGGCCGCGACGAGGAACAGCCACGACTGCGCGAGGGCGAGCCGCAGCGCCGAGAGCACCGACGGCACGACCGCGGGCAACTGCACGGTGGCGAACAGCGCCGGGCCGTGCAGACCGAACGCACGACCGGCCTCGATGAGCTGGCGATCGACGTGCCGCAGCGACGCCGAGACGATCGTGTAGACGGGGAAGAACGCGCCGATCGCGATGAGGATGACCTTGGAGTCCTCGCCGATGCCGAACCAGAGGATGAGCAGGGGGATCCACGCGAGCGACGGCACCGCGCGGATGCCGCCGAGCGTCGGGGCGAGCAGGACGTCGGCGAGCCGCGAGAGTCCGACGACGGCGCCGAGCGCGAGCCCGACCGCGGCGCCGAAGGCGAAGCCGAGGAACACGCGCTGGGTCGAGATGGCGACGTAGAGGCCGAGCACGCCGCGCTGGGCGAGGTCGACCGCGGCGAGCCAGACCATCTCTGGGGAGGGCAGCTGCGAGAGCGGCACGAGCCCCGAGGTCGAGACCCACTGCCAGATGCCGAGCAGCGCCAGCGGAATGAGCGCGCCGCCGACGATGCGGAACCAGCGGCGGTCGACGAGGCGGGCCCGCGGGCGACCGCCGTCGGGCGAGGTGACGGATGCCTCGTGGCCGGCCGCGATCGACGTCGAACCGCCGTTCACGGCGACCCGCACGGCAGTGCCGTCGTGGATCGCCGCGCCCGTCGAGAGCGTCGTGTGCGAGGCATCCGTCATCGTCGTCTCCTACTCGAAGCGGCTCGCGTCGGCCTTCGTGACGAAGGTGTCGTTGATGATCGTCTCGAGCGCCTCGTCGACCTGCGCCTGCGTGGCGACGTCGCCGAGTTCGACGAAGATCGGGCCGATCTTTCCGAGCACCTCGACCTGGGCGTCGCCCGGCACGGGGTCGACGTCGAGGTTCGAGCGCTCCTCGATGACCTTCGTCGCGACGGCGAGGTCGAGGCCCGCGACGTCGGCGAGGATCTGCGCGGTCTCCTCGGGGTGCTCCGCAGCCCAGGCGCGTGCCTGCTCGTAGGCGTCGATGACGGCCTGCGCGACCTCGGGCTTCTCGGCGATGAACGACTCGGTCGCGTTCAGGAAGCCGTAGCTGTTGAAGTCGACGTTACGGTAGAAGAGGGTCGCACCCTGCTCCTCGGCGCCGGCCATGATCGGGTCGAGCCCCGACCACGCGTCGACCGAACCGTTCTGCAGGGCGGCCCATCCGTCGGCGTGCTGCAGGTTCTGCACGACGATGTCGTCGGCCGAGAGGCCCTCGGCCTCGAGCGACTGCAGCAGGAAGAAGTAGGGGTCGGTGCCCTTGGTCGCCGCGACCTGCTTGCCCTTCAGGTCTTCGACCGAGGTGATCGGCGAGCCGTCGGGCGCCACGAGGGCCGCCCACTCGGGCTGCGAGTAGATGTCGATCACCTGGATGGGCGAGCCGTTCGAACGCGCGAGCAGCGCGGCCGAGCCGGCGGTCGAGCCGACATCGATCGCTCCGGCACGGAGGGCCTCGTTGGCCTTGTTCGACCCGGCCGACTGCACCCAGTTGACCGTCAGGCCGGCGTCTTCGAGCCAGCCCTGGTCCTTGATGACGAGGCTCAGCGGGTTGTAGGTCGCGAAGTCGATGTTGAGGGTCTGGCCCTCGAGCGACACGGCCTCGCCGGTCTCGGCGGGCTCGGGTTCGGCCGCCTGGCCCTCGCCGGCGACGCAGCCGGAGAGCAGCAGGGCGGCGGCGGCCGCGCCCGCGACGAGCGCGGAACGGAGGAACGGGGTGCGTGGCACGGGGGACTCCTTCAATGGTGGTGGCTTCGGTGGTGGCGCCGCGTTGCTGTGCGCGCCGGTCAGAACGGGTAGTGCGGGATGGTCGTGGTGGCCTCGATGCCGCGGGCGGCACCGTGCCGGTCGATGCCGAGGCCGTCGAGGAGGCGCCCGCGCAGCTCGGCGAGCTCGGCCGAACCGCGGTCGCGCGGCCGGGAGCCCGGCACGACGACGATCTGGCGGATGTCGGCGCCGGGCCGTTCACCGTCGTCGCCGAGCAGGATGACCCGGTCGGCGAGCTGCAGCGCCTCGTCGACGTCGTGCGTGACGAGCAGCACCGTCGTGGGCGCGGCGGCGTGCACGTCGAGCAGGAGGTCCTGCATCTTCAGCCGGGTGAGCGCGTCGAGCGCGCCGAACGGCTCGTCGAGCAGCAGCACGCCGGGGTTGCGGGCGAGGGCCCGGGCGAGCGAGGTGCGCTGGGCCATGCCGCCCGAGATTTCGCGCGGGCGATGACCGGCGAAGTCGGCGAGGCCGACGAGCTCGATGAGCCGTGCCACCTTGTCGCGGCCGGCGGACTTCGACGTGCCGCGCGGCAGCCCGAGTGCGACGTTGCCGGCGACGGTGCGCCACGGCAGCAGCCGCGGCTCCTGGAAGCCGACGGCCGAGCGCGGGTCGAAGGCCGCGACGGCGGTGCCGTCGACCGCGACCGTGCCGGCGCTCGCGTGGTCGAGCCCTCCCGCGATGCGGAGGAGCGTCGACTTGCCGCACCCGCTCGGGCCGAGGATCGCGACGATCTCACCCGCTCCGACCTCGAGGTCGATGTCGCGCAGCACCTGGCGGCGGCCGGCCGTCGTGTCGAAGGCGCGACCGAGGGCGCGGAACGAGACGGATGCCGCGGTCATGGCGCCTCCTCGACGGGCCGTGGTGGATGGGGTGGTTCGACGCTATCCATCGCAGGGAACGCTGTCAGGCGGGCCCGACCCGGGACGTAATACGGGAATTCCTCGGCCGCTCCGCCGATGCTCGAACTTCCTGCGACCCGGCACCCCGTTCGGTCTTCACCTGCCGATGCACAGGGCGCATCGCATCGCATCACAGCGCAGCACCGCACCGGGCCCGGCGAGCGCGGGCGTGGGCGAGAATGGACGGATGACGAGAACGGTTCGCGGTGCCAGTGTGCTGATCACCGGAGCCGCGGGCGGCATGGGCCGCATGTACGCAGAGCGGGCCGTGGCCGAGCACGCGGCATCCGTCACGCTCTGGGACCGCGACGCGGCCGCGCTCGCCCGCGCCGTCGACGAGCTCGGCGCGATCTCGCGCGGGCGCACGCGCATCCAGTCGTACGTCGTCGACGTCGGCGACCTCGGCGCGATCGCGAAGACCGCGCAGCGGGTGCGGCGCGAGGTCGGCAACCCCGACGTGCTGATCAACAACGCCGGCATCGTTCGAGGCAACCGCTACTTCTGGAACACCGACAACGGCGACGACACCCGCACGACGATGCAGGTCAACGCGCTCGCGCCGATGTACATCGCGCGCGAGTTCCTGCCCGGCATGATCTCGAACGCGTACCGCGCGGCACGCATCGTGAACGTCGCGAGCGCGGCCGGCACGCTCGCGAACCCCCGCATGGCGGTCTACGCCGCATCCAAGGCGGCGCTCATCGGCTGGAGCGATTCGCTGCGCCTCGAGCTCGAGCAGTCCGACCACGGCAACGTCAAGGTGACCACGGTCACGCCGAGCTACATCGCGACCGGCATGTTCGCCGGCGCTCGCGGCCCGGTGCTCGCGCCGGTGCTCGACCCCGAGTACGTCGTCGATCGCGTCTGGCGGGCGATGCTCGACGGCCGGCCCCTGCTCGAGCTGCCGAGGAGCGTCCGCTTCTCACGGGCACTCCGAGCGCTGTTGCCGACGCGCGTGTTCGACCTGGTCGTCGGCGACGGCTTCGGCGTCTACCGCTCGATGGAGCGGTTCACCGGGCGGCGCTGAGCGTCGTCAGAGCCCGTATCGTTCGAGCCGGTCGAGCAGCACCGGCGCTGAGCGTCGTCAGAGCCCGTGCCGTTCGAGCCAGTCGAGCAGCGCGCGCGTGAACTCCTCGGGGCGCTCGACGCTCGGCAGGTGCGCGGTGCCGTCGAAGCGCACGCCCGTCGCGCTCGGCAGGTGCGCGAGCAGGTGGTCGTACGCCGCGAGTTCGATGCTGAGGTCGTACTCGCCCACGGTGACGAGCGCGGGAACGCGGATGTCGCCCAGGCGCTCGTACGCCGGCGGTTCGAGCCGGAGCACGGTGCCGTCGTCGGTCGCGTGCGCGGCATTCGGGGCGTTCAGCTCGTGCGCCCGTCGAACGAACGCGGGGTCGACGTCGGCCTCGGTGCGAGTCGGCCCCACCGCCCAGACGTCCGCCTCGAGCCGCATCAGCAGCGCCGCATCGATCGCCGGGTCGATCGCCTCGATCTCGTCGAAGCGTCGCTGCTCCTCGTCGGTCAGCGGCAGGTCGGGATACCCGCTCGGCTCCGAACCGATCGTCACGACGCCGCGCACGCGGTCGGGGAAGGCGAGTGCGGTGTCGAGCGTGATGCGTCCGCCGCGGCTCGCCCCGATCACGGTCGCCTCGGCGATGCCGAGGTGATCGAGCACCGCCACCGCATCGGCGTGATTCGCGAACGGCACCGCCTCGTCATGGCGCGTGCCCCCGAAGCCCCGCGGGTCGAACCTGGCGACGAAGTGGTCTTCGGCGAGGGCGTCGATCTGCTCGTCCCACATGCGCAGCGTCGCGATGCCCGCCGGAATGAGGAGCAGCGCAGGGGCGGATGCGCGGCCCGCCGACTCGTAGTGGAGTTCAGCGCCGGGAACGGTGAGCGTGGGCATCCCACGAGACTACGCACTTGCGGGTCGCGCGTGCGCTTCGGGCGAGCGCTCAGTCGTCGTCGCCCTGCTCGTTCTTCTTGTCCTTCTTGTCCTTGTTGCCGTTGTTGTTGCCCGGGCCGCGGTTGTCGTCGTCGTCATCCGACGGCGTCGGCGTCGGCGTGACGGAATCGGCGGCCTCGGCCGCCTCGAGGTCGGCCTGCACCAGGGCGATCGCCTCGCGGATGTCGGCGGCCTGCTCCTCGCCGATGGCGCCCGAGTCGACGGCCGCGGTCACGTCGTTCTCGAGCAGGGCGAGGGCGGCGATCGCGCCGAGGTAGTCGCCGCTCGCCGCTCGCTTCGCGACCTGCACGACCGAGGAGTGGAGATCGGCGCTCACCGCCTCGGGGGCCTGACCGCAGCCGGCCAGGCCGAACACGAGCGACCCGGCCAGGAGACCGCCGCCGATCGCGGTGCGGAGTCGTGCGGGCGTCATCGTGTCACCGCCTCCTCGAGCTGCTCGAGATGCACGCCGAGCTCGCCGGGCACGGTCGGCAGCGTCTCGGTGGGAGCCGTCTGCGGCTGGGTGAGGCTCGCGATCACGGGTGGCACGAGCAGCGCGATGCCGATCGCGATGACGACGAGCAGCCCGACGGCGATCGTCGGACGCACCCAGCGTCGTGACGGGGCCGGGGCGGGCTGGAACGCCGCGGCCACCGCACGGGCGGCGACCGCGCCGTCGTCCGCCTCGGGGGAGCCGAGCACGAGGGTGGGGGCATCGGATGCCTCGAGCACCGCCGTCGCCGCGACATCCATCTGCGTGGTGGCGGCCATGTCCGGCGCCGTCGACAGCCGCCCGGCGGCCATCGCGACGTCGAGCGCGGTCGGTCGGGCGGATGCCTCGCGCGCGGTCATTCCGCGGAGCAGCTCGACCCAGTCGGCGCCGAGCTCGGCGGGGATCTCGGGGTCGGCCACGAGGCGTGCCGCCGTCGCCTCGTACGCCGTGCCGGGGAAGGCCGGCAGCCCGGTGCGCGCCTCGAGCAGCACGAGACCGAGCGAGTAGATGTCGGACGCGGTGCCGGGGGCCCGGCCGCCGACCTGCTCGGGGCTCAGGTAGCCCGGCGTGCCGACGTACGCGCCCGTTCGAGTGAGGCGTGCGTCGTCGATGAGCCGGGCGATGCCGAAGTCGGCGAGCTTCGGGTTCCAACTGCGGGTGGGCAGGTGCGAGGGGGCGAGCAGCACGTTCGCGGGCTTGACGTCGCGGTGCACGATGCCGCGCGCGTGGATCACGTGCAACGCCTCGGCGAGGTCGGCGGCGAGCCACGCGGCATCCGCTGCGCCGACCGGGCCGGCCTGCAGGGTCTTCCGCAGGTCATGGCCGTCGACGAGCTCCATGACGAGGTACTCGCGATCGATGCCCGCGTCGTGCGCGGCGTCGTAGAGGCGCACGAGCGCGCGGTGCTCAACGCTCGCGAGCAGTGCCGTCTCCGAGCGCCGCCGCGCGGCGTCGTCGATGCCCTCGGCCGCTTCGGCGAACACCTTCACGGCGACCCGGCGACCGAGGCTCAGGTCTTCGCCGCGATAGACGCTCGCCATGCCGCCGCGGCCGATGAGTCCGTCGAGGCGGTAGCGGCCGCCGAGCGTCACGCCCGTGAAGGGGCCGGCTGCGAGGCGGTCGGGGGAGCTGGTCACGTGTTCGAGCGTATCGCCGCAGGCTGGGAGGCGGAGGAACCGCCGGCCAGCTCAGCAGCAGTCGTCGTGCTCGTCGTGCTCGGCCTCGCGCTCGCCCGTCAGCACCGCGACCGGTACCGTGCAGGCGTCGCCGCGCCAGGCCTCGATGCCCTCGCGCACCGCGAAGGCGGCGATGACGAGGGCGGCGACGGAGTCGGCCCATGCCCAGTCGAGCAGGCTGTTGAGCAGGAGCCCCGCGAGCAGCGCGGCCGACAGGTAGGCGCAGATCAGGGTCTGCTTCGAGTCGGCGACGGCGGAGGCCGAACCGAGTTCGCGCCCGGTGCGGCGTTCGAACCACGACAGCAATGGCATGACCGCGAGGCTCACCGCGGCGAGCACGATGCCGACGGGGGAGTGCTCGGGCTCCGAAGCGCCGAGCAGGGCACGGGCCGCGTCGATCGAGACGAAGAGCGCCAGGCCGAAGAACGAGACGGCGATGAGGCGCAGGGCGGCGCGTTCGCGCCGGTGCGGGTCGGGGGCGGCGAACTGCCAGGCCACCGCGGCGGCCGAGAGCACCTCGACGATCGAGTCGAGGCCGAAGCCGATGAGCGCCGCCGAGGACGCCACCGTGCCCGCGGCGAGGGCGACGATCGCCTCGATCACGTTGTACGTGATGGTCGCCGCGACGATGAGCCGGATCCGTCGCACGAGCACGGTACGGCGCTCGGGGGCGAGCGGTGCGAGCGGTTCGCGGGGTCCGGGCGTGAGCGGCACGGAAGTCATGCGCAGGTGCACCCCTCGCTCGAGCAGCACGCCGGATCGACGACGAGCACGAGTCGGAGCAGGTCGCCGAGGGCCGGCGCGAGGTGCTCGCCCGCCAGGCGGTACGAGGTGCGCCGCCCGTCGGGCACCGCCTCGACGAGGCCGCAGCCGCGCAGGCACGCGAGCTGGTTCGACATGACCTGCCGCGAGACGCCGAGGGACTCCGCGAGGTCCGACGGGTATGCGGGCGCTTCGCGGAGCGAGAGCAGGATGCGGGCGCGGGTCTCGTCGGAGAGCGCGTGCCCGAGGCGCGCGAGCGCCGCGGTGTGGGTCAGGGTCGCCGTCTCGGTCACGAGGGCGACGATACAGCAGATCGTGTATTCACGAAAGGCTGTATCGACCGAGGCGGCGAACGGCTGCGCCGGTCAAGGCGCCGGCGCTAGAAGATCATCGGTCGGTCGTCGTCGTCATCGCCGATCGCAAGCTCGACCAGCACGGGCACGTGGTCGCTCGGGGCGTCGCCCTTGCGCTCGTTGCGGTGGATCGAGGCATCCGTCACGGCCTCGGCGAAGGCCGCGGACCCGAGGATGAAGTCGATGCGCAGCCCCTCGTTGCGCGGGAACTTCAGCTGCTTGTAGTCCCAGTAGGTGTAGCCCTCGGGGATGCGCGGGCGCACGACGTCGGTCACTCCCGCGTTCTCGAGCGTGAAGAACGCCTGCCGCTCGGCCGGGGAGACGTGCGTCGTCTGGCCCTCGACGACCGCGGGGTCGCCGTTGTCCTCATCGAGCGGGGCGATGTTGAAGTCGCCCATGAGCGCGAACGGCACTTCGGGCCGAGCGGATGTCTCGGCGCGCGTGTACTCGGTCAGCGCCGCGAGCCAGTCGAGCTTGTACGTGTAGTGCGGGTCGCCGAGCGAACGGCCGTTGGGCACGTAGAGGCTCCACACCCGCACGCCGTTGACGGTCGCGCCGATCGCGCGCGCCTCCTGCGGCTGGTCGGGGCCCTCGAGCCCCTTCAGGAAGCCCGGCATGCCGGGGAACGAGGTCTCGACCTCGCCGATCGGCGAGCGGCTCGCGATCGCGACGCCGTTCCACTGGTTCAGCCCGTGGATCGCGACCTCGTAGCCGGCCTCCTCGAACGCCTCGATCGGGAACTGCTCGGGCTTGCACTTGATCTCCTGCATCGCGAGCACGTCGACGTCTTCGCGCACCATCCAATCGACGGTGCGCGCCACGCGGGCGCGGATCGAGTTGACGTTCCAGGTGGCGATGCGCATGTCGTCAAGCCTATTCGGGCGCGGCGACACGGAAGGGCCGGTGGTCCGTGGTCGTCGTTCGAGCGGGAGTTCAGCCCGCTCTCGCCACCGCGCTCACGATCGCCGATTCGCGAGACGCGGCACCACGACCCAGAGCAGGGCGGCGGCGACGAGCGCTGCGCCGAGTGCGATGAAGCCCGCGATGCGGCCGAGCGCGATTTCGAAGATGAATCCGGCGACGCCGACGGCGAGCAGCGTCGCCACGAGCAGGTGCGCCCGCAGCAGTCGGTTGCCGCGGCGCACGATCTGCTCCTTCTGCCGGAGTCCGAACAACTGGCGATGCAGGATCACGGGCGCGAGGCCGAGCAGGGTCGCGGCGCACGCGAGCGCGACGAGCACGAGGTAGAGCCAGAGCTCGTAGCCGTCGAGGTCGAGGAAGCGGGGCTGGAACGCCGCCGCGAGCAGGAAACCCGTCATGATCTGGGTGCCGGTCTGCGTCGCCCGCAGCTCCTGCAGGATGTCGTTCCAGTTGCGATCGAGGCGCTCGATGCGGGTCTCGTCGCGCCCGTCGTCTCGGTCGTCGACCGAGGGGTCGCTGCCGTCGGTGGCCATGCGGGGAGCGTAGCGCACGGTGTTCCGGTCGGGCAGGTTCTGGCGGCCCGGCACCCGAAGCTGCGAAGATCGACGTACGCGAGATCCCGGGGGTGGCCGTGAAGTTCAGCATCGAAGGCGTCGAGGGCCTGCCCGAGATCGTGAAGGGCGCCGACCTGGCCGCGCTCATCGTCGACGCGGCGGCGCTCGAAGACGGCGACATCCTCGTCATCACCTCGAAGATCGTCTCGAAGGCCGAAGGGCGCATCGTCGCGGCCGTCGACCGCGAGCAGGCCATCACGGATGAGACCGTGCGGGTCGTCGCGAGCCGCGAGTACGACGGCGGCGTGACCCGCATCGTCGAGAACCGCCAGGGCATCATCGGTGCCGCTGCCGGCGTCGACGCGTCGAACACGCCCGACGGCACGGTGCTGCTGCTCCCGGTGGACCCCGACGCCTCCGCGCGAGCGCTCGCCACCGGCATCCGCGCGCTGACCGGCGCCCATGTCGGCGTCATCCTCTCCGACACGCTCGGCAGGCCGTGGCGCGAGGGCCAGACCGACCTCGCGATCGGCGCGGCCGGCGTGCACGTCTTCGACGACCTGCGCGGGTCGACGGATGCCTCGGGCAAGCCCCTCGCCGTCACCATGCCGTGCGTCGCCGACGAGATCGCGGGCGCCGCCGAGCTCGTGAAGGGCAAGTCGTCGGGAGTGCCCGTCGCGGTGGTGCGCGGGCTCGGGCACTTCGTCGGCGACCTCGACCTGCCGGGTGCACGCTCGATCCAGCGCCCGGCCGAGCGCGACCTCTTCCGCGTCGGCGCCGACGAGGCGTACAACGAGGGCTACCGCGACGGCTTCGACGAGTCGCAGTCCGAGGGGCCGTTGGCCGCCGCGGAGTGACCCGCCCGCCGGCGCGCGAGCGCCTGCCGACGCGCGAAGATGGAGTCGTGTCAGCACACATCGGCTACGCCGCCATGCTCGAGCGGTTCCCGCCCGCAGAGGCCGTCGCGCTCAGCGCGCTCGCCGAGTCGCACGGGTTCACCGGGGTGATGGCGAGCGACCACTTCCAGCCCTGGATCCCCGCGCAGGGCGAGTCCTCGTTCGTCTGGAGCGTGCTCGGCGCGATCGGCGAACGCACGCGCGGCGACTTCGGCCCGGGCGTGACCACGCCGGGGTTCCGGATGCATCCGGCCGTCGTCGCCCAGGCGAGCGCGACGCTCGCGGCGATGCATCCGGGGCGGCACTGGCTCGGCCTCGGTTCCGGCGAGGCGCTCAACGAACACGTCGTCGGGCCGTACTGGCCGGAGGCGCCCGACCGCATCAACCGCATGTTCGAGGCGGTCGACGTGATCAAGAAGCTCTTCGCCGGTTCACTCGCCGGGCGCGATGTGCGCCATGCCGGCCAGCACTTCAAGCTCGAGGCCACCCGGCTCTGGACGATGCCGGCGGTCGCGCCCGAGATCCTCGTCGCCGCCTCGGGGCCCGTGACCGCGAAGCGTGCGGGCCGCACCGTCGACGGCATGATCACGATCGGGGCACCCGCCGAGAAGCTCGCCGCCCTGCTGACCCGCTTCCGCGAGGGCGCACGCGAGGCCGGCCGCGATGCCTCGCGCATGCCGAAGGTGCTGCAGCTGCACCTCTCGTGGGCGCCCACCGACGAGGAGGCGATGCGCGGCGCGCTCACCGAGTGGCCGAACGGCGGGCTCCGAATCCCGCGCGGGGACATCCGCTCGCCCTTCGAGTTCGAGCAGCTGGCCAGGACCGTGCGCCCCGAGGACTTCGCCGGGCGCATGCTCGTCTCGGCCGACCCCGACGTGCATCGCGCCGACATCCAGCGCCACCTCGACCTCGGCTTCGACCGCATCTACCTGCACAACGCCGGCCGCGACCAGGCCGCGTTCCTCGAGGTCTTCGGTCGCGACGTGCTGCCGGGGCTCCGCGCGTGACCCGCGGCGGCGAGTCGACTCCAGCACGCGGGGCGATCGCCCGGCCGACGGCCTGGACCGTCGTGATCCCCGTGAAGGCGCCGGCCGGCGCGAAGACGCGGCTGGCGGCGGCCGTCTCGCCGGCCGAGCGCGAGGCGCTCGCGCGGGCGTTCGCGCTCGACACGATCGCCGCGGTGCTCGCGGCCCGATCGGTCGTGCGCGTCGTCGTGGTCGGCGACGATCCGTCACTCGCGGGCGGGGCCGAGTTCCTGGCCGAACCCGCCGACGGGCCGCGGGGGCTCGGGCCCGCGATCGCGTACGGCATCGCCCATGCCAGGGCCGGCGACGAGGAGGCCGGGTTCCGGCCGGTCGCCGTGCTGCTCGGCGACCTGCCGGCCCTCGCGCCCGAGGAGCTCGACGCGGCGCTCGAGGGCGCGTCGCGGCATCCGCTCGCCTTCGTCCGCGATGCCGACGGCACCGGCACGACGCTCGCGACCGCCGCTGAAGGCGTGCACCTCGCGCCGCACTTCGGCATCGACTCGGCCGCACGGCATGCCGCAGCGGGGTTCGTGGAGCTCGAGGCATCCGCCCGCCTGCGGCGCGACGTCGACACGATCGAGGCGCTCGTCGAGGCGGTCTCGCTCGGCGTCGGGCCGAACACGCGCGCCGCCGCGGCGCGGATCCCGTTGCGCGGCGGTGCCGGCGCTCCCTAGCGGCCGCGGCGATCACGTGCTCGATGCGCTGCCGGTCGCACTCCGTGCGGTGCCGAGCGGCGCGTGGCGTGCGAGGATCGAAGCATGACGCTCACCCTCGGATACAAGGCCTCAGCCGAGCAGTTCGCCCCGCGCGAGCTCGTCGAGATCGCGGTCGCGGCCGAAGCCAACGGCTTCGAGTCGGTGTTCACGAGCGACCACTTCCAGCCGTGGCGGCACGACGGCGGTCATGCGCCCTTCTCGCTGACCTGGATGGCCGCCGTGGGCGAACGCACCTCGACGATCCGCATCGGCACGAGCGTCATGACGCCGACGTTCCGCTACAACCCGGCCGTGCTCGCGCAGGCGTTCGCGAGCCTCGGCTGCCTCTACCCGGGGCGCATCATCGCGGGCTTCGGCACGGGCGAGGCGCTGAACGAGATCGCCACGGGCTTCCGCGGTGCCGGCGAACAAGACTGGCCCGAATTCCGCGAGCGCTTCGCGCGGCTCCGGGAGTCGGTGCGCCTCATGCGCGCGCTCTGGACCGACGACGAGCAGGTGAGCTTCGAGGGCGAGTACTACTCGACCCACGACGCGTCGATCTACGACCGGCCGGATGTCCCGGTGCCCGTCTACATCGCCGCGGGCGGCCCGACCGTCGCGAAGTACGCGGGGCGTGCGGGTGACGGATTCATCTGCACCTCGGGCAAGGGCATGGAGCTCTACACCGAGCAGCTCATCCCCGCCGTGAAGGAGGGGCTCGCCGCGCGCGGCGACGACCGGTCGTTCGATGACCTCGACCGCATGATCGAGATCAAGCTCTCGTACGACACCGACGCCACTGCTGCGCTCGAGAACACGCGGTTCTGGTCGCCGCTCTCGCTGAGCCCCGAGCAGAAGCACGACATCACCGACCCCGTCGAGATGGAGCGGGCCGCCGACGCGCTGCCGATCGAGCAGATCGCCAAGCGATGGATCGTCGGCAGCGACCCCGACGAGGTCGTGGCCTCGATCAAGACCTACGTCGACGCCGGGTTCAACCACCTCGTCTTCCACGCGCCCGGTCACGACCAGGCGCGCTTCCAGGAGCTCTTCGCGCGCGACCTGGCGCCCCGCCTGCGGGCGCTCTGAGCGAGCGGCGACCGAAGTCGACTCTCTCGCACGGTTAGAGTGATCGTCGGCGACCTCGATCCGGGTCTTCGGATTCCTACTTGGAGGCAGCATGAAGATTCGCGCAACGCGACGTTCGGTTCGACGCGCGGGCTTCGCGGGCGCGAGTGCCGTCACCTTGGCCGCGGTGCTCGCGATCGTCGCCCCGACCGCAGCGCAGGCATCGGGTGAGCGATATGAGAAGTACCCGTGGTCGGACACCGTGTACGTGAGTTCGTATCCATACGTGGCCGCACGCGCGATCACGTACCCGGAGTGGGTCGCCGCCGGCAGTCCGACGCCGCGCGTCGGACTCGTCACCGGGAGCCATGTGATCTCGTACCAGACGAACCCGTCGGCGATCTACATCGGGCCGTTCCAAGACGATCTTCGGCCTCGCGTGAACGACCGTCACGTCAGCTACGCGGAGTGGCTCGCGGTCGGATCTCCGTCGCCGACCAGATCGATCTACGGCTACATCAAGACGGCGAACAGCCCGAACATCTACCGATGCAGCACGGACGGCGGGTACGGGGCCCCGTATCTCGTGACGTACGACTCGTGGCTGTGGAACGGCTCGCCGTCGCCGGTGACCGTGTCGTCGATCACCGCGCGCTGCCCGTAGATCCGTCCCCTGATCGCCACGGGCGAGCCCAGCCAGTCCGGGCCGAGAGCCCCGGATCCTGTGCGTTCACCGCCGATTGATGACGGATGACGTCACTCGGCGTAGCCTGAGCGCATGCGCGCCCAAGACGGCACCCGGGCGTCCCGTCGGCTGAGCCGCTGGATCCCCGCCATCGCCGCGCCGATCGCGATCGGCGTCGCCGTCGTGGTCGTGCCGCTGCAGGCGAACGCGGCCGTCGACCTTCCCGACCTGACTCCCGCCGAGCTGCTCGAGTTCGCGGATGCGAGCGAGGTCGACGCCCTCTCAGGCACCATCGAGCAGACCTCCGAGCTCGGGCTCCCCGACCTCTCGGGGCTCACCGGGGCGATGGGCGGTGCGGGCGGCGGCGCAGGCGGTCCCGGCGGCACGACCGGCGGCGATGCCGCCGCTGACGCGGCATCCGCCACGGACCTCGACGACCTGATCTCGCTCGCGACCGGAACGCACACCGCGCGCGTGTACGTCGACGGCGAGAATGCCCGCCTGCAGGTGCTCGACCCGCTCGCCGAACGCGACGTCTACCTGTCTGCCGACGGCGCGTGGATCTACGACTCCGCCGAGCAGGCGGCCACGCATGTCACGGTCGATAGGGCCGCGCTCGACGCCCTGAAGGCCGAGGTCGAGGCAGAAGCCGAGGCGACCGCCGACGAAGCACGCGACCGGCTCGAAGCCGAACTCGGCACGCCGCTGCCGACGCCGGAGGAGGTGCTCGACCAGGCGCTCGCGAAGCTCGACGAGACCACCGAGGTGAGCGTCGGCACCGATTCCCGCGTCGCGGGCCGCGAGGTCTACGAGCTCGTGCTCGAACCGCGTGACGCCGACACCCTGGTCGGCGAGATCTCGGTGGCGATCGACGGCGAGACGGGCGTCGCGCTCGCCGCGTCGGTGACGGCGAGCGGGGCTTCGGAGCCCGCGTTCAGCGTGGGCTTCACCGAGGTGTCGTTCGACACGCCCGATGCGTCGGTGTTCGCATTCACGCCGCCCGACGGCACCACGGTGACCGAGCACCAGGTGCCGATCCCCACGCTCGCCGAGCTCGAGCAGCTGCGGGCCGAGCATGCAGCAGCCGGCGGCGAGGCGAGCGATCGGATGCCGCAGCCCGACGTCGTCGGCGAAGGCTGGTCGGCCGTGGTCGTGCTGCCGGCGGCGGCCCCCGGTGCGGCGGGCGCTGACGGCACGGGCGGGTTCGGCGCCGAGGCATCCGCGCTGCTCGGCACCCTCGCCGAGCCGGTCGACGGCGGGCGCGTCCTGCAGACCTCGCTCGCGACCGTGCTCTTCACCGACGACGGGCGCGTGCTCGCGGGCGCCGTCACCGTCGACCGCCTGCTCGACGTCGCCGCGAGCGGTCGTTGAGCGGCGGATCGCCCGAGGCCGCGGCTGCGGTCGACGCGGCCGACCCCGCCGACGCGGTCGACTCCGACCGGCGCGATCTCGCGATCGAGACGCACGGACTCACGAAGCGCTTCCGCTCGCAGCTCGCGGTCGACGGCGTCGATCTCGCGGTGCCGCGCGGCGCGGTCTTCGGATTCCTCGGCCCGAACGGATCGGGCAAGACCACCACGATCCGCATGCTGCTCGGCCTCGTCGGGGCGAGCGCCGGCGGCGCCCGGGTGCTCGGCGCCGACATGCCGCGGCACGTCGACTCGGTGCTGCCCCGGGTCGGTGCGCTGGTGGAGGGTCCGGCGTTCTCGCCGTACCTCTCGGGGGTCTCGAACCTGCGACGGTTCGACGCCGCAGACCGGCACGCGCCCCGACGAACGCGGGCGGCACGCGTCGACGAGGCGCTCGATCGCGTCGGGCTCTCGCACGCGGGCGGCAAGAAGGTCCACGCCTACTCGCTCGGCATGAAGCAGCGGCTCGGCATCGCCAACGCCCTGCTCATGCGCCGCGAACTGCTCGTGCTCGACGAGCCCACGAACGGACTCGACCCGCAGGGCACTCGCGAGGTGCGATCGCTCATCCGCTCGCTCGCCGACGACGGCACGACCGTGTTCGTCTCGAGCCACCTGCTGGCCGAGGTCGAGCAGGTGTGCTCGCATGTCGGGGTCATGAGCGCCGGGCGGCTCGTGGCGCAGGGCACGCTCGCGGAGTTCCGCGACACCGGTGAGGCGCGCGTGCTCGTGCGCACGCCCGACGCTGCGGCGGCGCGCCGGGTGCTGCAGCGGCTCGGCATGCAGGTCGACGGGGGCCTCGACGATGCCGGCGACGACCTGGTCGCGGCCCGTATCGGGTCGTCGGAGGTCGCGCCCGAGGCCGTCGTCACCGCGCTCGTCGCCGATGGTGTGCGGGTGCGCGGCTTCGAGGTCGAACGGGCGAGCCTCGAGCAGCGGTTCGTCGAGCTCACGGGCGAGGGGTTCGACGTTGTCCAGTGAGGGTGCACGCGAACCGGCCCGCGGCGGCACCCTCTCGCTCTTCGCCTCGGAGGTGCTCACGCTCTTCCGTCGTCGTCGCACGTGGGCGCTCCTCGGCGCCCTCGCGCTCATCCCGATCCTCATCGCCGTGGCGATCCGGGTCGCGGGCGACGCCCCGAGCGGTCGTGGCCCGGCGTTCCTCGGGCAGATCACCGAGAACGGGCTGTTCGTCGGGCTCACCGCGATGGTCGTGGCGATGCCGCTGTTCCTCCCGCTCACGATCGGCGTCGTCGCGGGCGACACCATCGCCGGCGAGGCGAGTCACGGCACGCTGCGCTACCTCCTCATCGCTCCGGCGGGGCGGGTTCGCCTGCTCGTCGTGAAGTACGCGGCGACCGCCGCGTTCTGCGCGGCGGCGACGCTCACGGTCGTGGTCGTCGGCAGCCTCGTCGGCTGGGCGCTGTTTCCCGTCGGACCGGTGACGCTGCTCTCGGGGGCGACGGTGAGTGTCGGCGAGGGACTGCTGCGGTTCCTCGCCATCGCCGCCTACGTCACCGTGTCGCTGCTCGGCATGTCGGCGATCGGACTGTTCCTGTCGACGCTCACGACGGTGCCGGTCGGGGCGATGGCCGCGACGGCCATCCTGGCCGTGGTCTCGCAGATCATGGGGGCGCTGCCGCAGCTCGAGTGGCTGCATCCGTGGCTGTTCACGCAGTACTGGCTGGGCTTCGCCGACCTGCTCCGCGAGCCGCCCGTCTGGGACTCGTTCCTCGACAACGCCGTGCTGCAGGCCGGCTACGTGGTCGTGTTCGGGGCACTCGCCGTGAGTCGTATGCTGACGAAGGACGTGCTCTCGTGAGGCATCCGCTCGCTCAGTTCACGCTCGGCGGCAGGGCGCAGTAGTCGTAGAAGAAGCGCTTCGGCGATGCGGCATCGGTGACGTCGACGATGACGGATGCCCCGGAGTGCGGCAGCTCGTCACCCGCGAGCAGCCACAGCGAGAAGTGCCAGATGCCGCGTGCTCCGCCGTCGAGCAGGCGCCGCCCGTCGACGACGAGCACCGCGTCGTCGGATGCTCCGGGCAGCGCGCCCGCGCGGAACGGCTCGATCGTGTCGGCGCGCAGCACGACTTCGTCGACGTCGCCGAGCGAGGCGCGCACGACGGACTGATCGTGCGCGGCGAGCACCGCCGCGAGGTCGTCGGCGAAGCGGGCCGCGTCGTCCATCGCCGACCCCTCGACCGCGATGAGCCGGCGACCGCGCGGTGCGTTGTGCAGGAACTCCGCGGCGATGCCGTCGAGCAGTCGATCGCGAGGCTGCGCCTCGTAGGCCGTTCGCGTCATCTCCTCAGGCTACGCGCCGCCGTGAGCTCGAGGGAGGTCGAGCGCCCCTATGCTCGCCGCATGGACTTCTTAGTGGTCGCCTTCGCACTCTTCATCTTCTTCGCCATGATCAGTGTCATCGGCGCCCTGCGTCGGATTGCGGCCGCGACCGAGGAGATCGCTCGCAACACCCGCGATCGCGTCGAATCGGACCCGCCGCAGTTGTGAATGGCCGATACTTCGGTACCGCCTTCGAGCAGGAGACACCCGACCGGATCCGGCGGAGTGCCTACGGTTGGGCCTCGTGCGCGACTTCCCGTGGTTGCGCCGCAGCGACGCCCGAGTAGGCGATGAGCGGCCGACCCGTCGACGGGTGCGCGAGCACCTCGGCCTCGACGCCCCAGACCTCGCGGATGAGCCCCGGTTCGAGCACGTCGGCCGGCGGGCCCGACGCCACGACCCTGCCGCCGTCGAGCACGATGACGTGGTCGGCGTACGCCGCAGCGAGGCCGAGGTCGTGCAGCGCCGCGAGCACCGTGCGACCCGACTCGGCGAGGGTGCGGAGCAGTTCGAGGCTCGTGAGCTGCGCCCGCACGTCGAGGTGGTTGGTCGGCTCGTCGAGCAGGAGCAGTTCGGGCTCCTGCGCGAGCGCCCTTGCGAGGTTCACCCGCTGGCGTTCGCCGCCCGAGAGCGTCGCGTACTCGCGCGTCGCGAGCGGCTCGAGGCCGAGCGCCGCGAGCGACTCCGCGACGACGACGTGGTCGCGCTCGCCGAGTCCCGACCACGGCCCGAGGTGCGGGGTGCGCCCGAGCGCGACGACCTCGTGCACTCGCAGTTCGGGGGCGTCGTGCGTCTCCTGCTCGGCGAGGGCGATGCGGCGCGCCCGGTCGCGGCGGCGCAGCGCGGCGAGGTCGCCGCCGGCGAAGGCGAGCGCACCGGTATCCGCCCGCTCGATGCCCGCGATGAGGTGCAGGAGGGTCGACTTGCCGGCGCCGTTCGGCCCGAGCAGGGCTCCGAGTGAGCCCGCGGGCACGGTGACGTCGACGTCGTCGACGATGAGCCGGCCGGTGCGCGAGAAGCGCACGCGGGAGAGGCCGAGTCCGTCGGTCACGAGACCCTCCGTCGCATCAGGAGCAGTGCGAACACCGGACCGCCGACGAGCGCGGTGATGATGCCGACCGGCAGCTCGCGGGGATCGAAGAGCGTGCGCGCTGCCGTGTCGGCCCAGACCAGGAAGAGGGCGCCGGCGAGCGCCGACAGCGGCAGCAGCGCACGGTGGCGCGACCCCACGAGCAGTCGCACGCCGTGCGGCAGGATGAGGCCGATGAACCCGATCGACCCGCTCACGGCGACGAGGGCGCCCGTGAGCAGGGCGGTGCCGCCGAGCAGCAGCACCCGGCTGCGGCCGACGTGCACGCCGAGGGCGGATGCCGCGGCGTCGCCGAACGCGAAGGCGTCGAGCGTGCGGGCGCTCGCGATGAGCGGGATGCCGATCGCGACGAGCGCACCGCCCGCGATCGTGACCGAGACCCAGTCGGTGCCCGCGAGCGAGCCGAGCAGCCAGTTGAGGATCTCGCGGTAGCTGTCGCCGGTGGCGCTCCAGAAGATGACGAGGCTCGTGATCGCTCCGAACATCGACGAGACGGCGAGCCCCGCGAGCACGGTGCGGGTGGGGGAGAGCCCGCCCGAGCGGCCAGCCCCTCGACCCGCGGCCCCCGCGAGCGCGAGTGTCGCGACGAGCGCGGCGAGGGCGCCGGCGAACGCGGCGACGGGCAGCAGCAGGCCGACGCCGAGCACGATCACGATCACCGCGCCGACGGAGGCGCCCGACGAGAGGCCGAGCAGGTACGGGTCGGCCAGCGGGTTGCGCGTCAGCGCCTGCATGACGGCCCCGCAGAGGGCGAGACCCGCGCCGACGGCGGCGGCCGTGAGCACGCGCGGCATGCGGAGTTCCCAGACGATGCCGTCGCGGAGCGGGCTGAGCGTCGGTTCGCCGATGCCGAGGTGCGCCGCGACGCTCGCGACGACGTCGGCCGGTGCGAGACCGGCAGGCCCGATGGTGACGGCCGCGATGACGGATGCCACGAGCGCCGCGCCGAGCGCGACGGCCCAGAGCCACACCCGCCCCCGCGGGCGGGCGCGCTGCCGCGTCACGGAAACAGGAACGGACGCGCCCGAGCGACCGGGGTCACCTGTTCCGGGCGCCGACCCGGCGGGTCGTCCTGTCTCCGTGACGCCGGTCATCAGCCGAGGGCTCCGAGCTGCTCGACGAGCGACGCGACCGCGCCGACGTTGCGCACGCCCGCCTCGGTGGCGGGGAAGTCGACGACGAGGTACCGCTGCTCCTGCACGGCGGGCAGGGCCGCGGTCGCGGCGTTCGACTCGAGGTGCGCGATCTTCTGCTCGGCGGTGTTCCACGGGGCGTCGACGAGCACGATGACGTCGGGGTTCGCGGCGACGATCGCCTCCCAGCCCATCGAGGTCCACGTGTCCTCGACGTCGGCCGCGATGTTCTCGAGACCGGCGGCCTGCATGATCATCTGCGGGGCGCCGATGCCCGCGCCGACGAACGGCGTCTCGTCGCCCGAGCTGTACCAGAGCGCCGTGAGGCCGTCGGCGTTCGGCTCGATCGCCTCGAGCTCGGCGCGCTGCGCCGCGACCAGGTCGGCCGCGGCATCCGGAACGTCGAAGATGTCACCGGCCTCCTCGAACTCGTGGAAGACCTCGTCGAAGGTGAGCGGGTTCGGCATGTAGCCCTCGCCCTTGCACGCCGCGGGGGCGACGTAACTCGCAACGCCGAGCTTCGCGAGCGTCTCGCGGTCGCCGGCGCCCTCGGCGGAGAGGTTCGACTCCCAGCCGGCGAAGACGAGGTCGGGCTCCGCCGCGAGCGTCGCCTCCTGCGACGGCACCTTGTCGGAGAGCACGTCGATGCCCGATGCGGCGTCGGCGTACGCCTCGGGCACCGGCCCATCGCTGAACGCGGAGCCGATGACGCGGCCTTCGAGGCCGAGGGCGAGCAGCAGCTCGAGGGTCGACGACTTGATCGTCACGACGCGCTCGGGCGCCGCGTCGAAGGTGACGTCGGTGCCGCAGTTGTCGATCGTGAGCGGGTACCCCGATGCGGCGGACTCGCCTGCGGCATCGGTGCCGGCGGGTCCGGCGGCGCTGCCGCTCGCGCACCCCGCGAGGAGCAGGACGACGGCGAACGGCGCAGCGAGAAGGGGGGAGCGGAACGCGGGCATGTGGCCTCCGGATGGCGTGCGAGCAGGACACCGACGTCGTCGGGGACTCGCAGCCCAATGCCGGGCCGCACACGCCGATCAGATCCAGATCGGCGGGTCGGCCACCATCCTAGACCGGGAGGTCGAGCGCCGCACCGGCGAGATCGGCCGAGGTGTCGAGGTCGCGCATCCAGAGGGGCACGGATGCCGCGGTGAGCCCGATCTCCTCGAGGGGCGCGACTGCTGCGGCATCCGCCTCGTCGACGAGCCAGCCGTCGAGCAGACCACCCGTCGACCGGGAACCGTAGTGCCGGCCGACCGCCTCGGCGCTCGTCTCGACGCCGATGACGGGCAGGCACGCGTCGGCCATGCCGCGCACGACCTTGCCGCCGATGATCGGCGAGACGCCGACGACGGGTGCCGAGGTCTCGGCGAGCGCCTCGCGGATGCCGGGGACGGCGAGGATGGTGCCGATCGAGACGACCGGGTTCGACGGGGCGACGAGCACGATGTCGGCCCCGACGATCGCCTCGACGACGCCGGGCGCCGGGCGGGCCGCCGCGATATTGCGCTGGCGGAATGCGATCGCGGGGAGGGTGGCGCGGTAGCGCGTCCACCACTCCTGGAAGTGCATCTCGCGCTCGCCGTCGAGCTTGTCGGGGTCTGCCACGAGCACGTCGGTGTCGACCTCGGTGTCGGTCGCCGGGATGAGGTGCACGCCGAGCGGCCAGCGCAACTGCAGGCGACGCGCCACCTCGGACGGCGCCGCGCCCTCGCGCAGCCACGCGGTGCGCGCGAGGTGCGTGCCGAGGTCGAGGTCGCCGAGGGTGAACCACGGCCAGCCGACGCCCCACTCGCGGAGTTCGGCGGCGACGCGCTCGGTCTCGCCCGCCCGACCCCAACCGCGTTCGGTGTCGTTGACGCCCGCGAGCGAGTAGAGGAGCGAGTCGAAGTCGGGCATGAGGCGCACGCCCGCGAGCCAGATGTCGTCGCCCGTGTTGACGATCACGGTGATGGATGCCTCGGTGCCCCCGTCGCCATCGGGCCAGCGCCGAGCGCACTCCTCTCGCACGCCGCGCACGAAGCGCGAGCCTCCGACTCCGCCCGCGAGCACCGTGATCTGCACCTGGCAAGCCTACGTCGACGACGGATCACGCCGACGGCTCGAGACCACTCGTATCGCACGGGACCCGGGCTATCGGCGGTCCCGTGCGATACGAGTGGTCCGGCGATCAGGCGGCGTCGGCTGCGGCGGCGAGCACCGGGATCTCGTCGATCGAGCGGTACACCGGGATGCCGCGCGCCTCGGCGATCCGCACGTCCTGGTCGGCGCCGTGCGAGGCCCCCTCGAGGCGGAGCACGGCGTCGCAGTGCTGCAGCAGGCGGTGGGCGGTCGTGTACATCACGTCGCCCTCGACGGGCGCTGCGTCGTCGAGGGATGCGTCAGGGCCCGAGGCATCCGTCGACCCGACCCGCAGGATGGGCAGCGCGACCCACTCGCCGATCATCGGCACGTGTCCGCGTTCGTAGATCGGCCAGGAGGCCTCCTCGAGGCGTTCGAGGTTGCGGGCGATGCGTGCGGGGTCGCCGTCGGTGCCCGAGCGGTAGGGGCCGGCGATGAGAATGAGCAGTGGTTTCGACATATCGGCCACCATAACGTGCAAGAATGTGTAGAAACAAGGAGGAACGTGCATGCTTACCGCGCAACGCCGTGAACTGCTGCTCGAACGGCTGCAGCGCGACGGACGCATCGTCGCCGCCGACGCCGCGGCCGATCTGGGCATCTCCGAGGACACGATCCGCCGCGACCTCCGCGAGCTCGCGGCGGCGGGCCTCTGCCAGCGCGTGTACGGGGGAGCGCTGCCCTCGTCGCCGGCCACCTCGCCGTACGAGGCGCGCACCCGCATCGAGCCCGAGAGCAAGCACCGCATCGCGGCGGCGGCCGCAGCCCTCATCGAGCCCGGCGCGACCGTGTTGCTCGACGGCGGCACGAGCACGCTCGCGCTCGTGGGCGCGTTGCCCCGCTCGCTGCACGCGACGGTCATCACCCACAGCCCGACGATCGCCGTGGCGCTCGCCGAGCACGAGCACGTCGAGCTGCAGCTCATCGGCGGTCGGGTCTACCGGCACTCGATGGTCACGTGCGGCGCGATCGCCGTCGAGGCGCTGCGGGACGTCAGCGCCGACCTGTTCTTCCTCGGCGTCACCGGAGTGCACGCCGAGGCGGGCCTCACGACCGGCGACGCCGAGGAGGCGGCGATGAAGCGCGCACTCGCCCGGTCGGCCGCCGAGACCTATGTGCTCGCGAGCACCGAGAAGATCGGCGCCGCCTCGACCTACCGCGTGCTGCCGCTCGACGAGGTGGCCGGCGTCGTGACCGACGCCGATGCGGCGTCGCCGGCGATGCGCGGGCTCGAGCGCGCCGGGGTGCGGTTCATCCCGGCCTGACCGCGGACTGCGGCCCGCCGAGGGCTGGCGCTCATCGCCCGCCGGGTACACCATTGGACGGACAGCACCGCACCGGCGCGGGAGGCCCAATGAACTCGGCATCGACCCCGACCCACCGGACCGTCGCCCTCGTGGGCGGAGCGGGTTCCGGCAAGACGACCCTGCTCGAAGCGCTCCTGCTGCGCGCCGGCGCGATCCCGCGCGCGGGCAGCGTCGAGCAGGGCACCACCATCGGCGACCACGAGCCCGAGGAGATCGCGAGGGGCATGTCCCTCGGGCTCTCGCTCGCGCACCTGGCGTGGACCGCGCCCGACGGCGGCGAGCACGCCATGACCTTCGCCGATGCGCCGGGGCATCCCGACTTCATCGGCGGCCTCGACACGGCACTGGCGGTGGCGGATGCCGCGGTGCTGACCGTGAGCGCGATCGACGGCGTGACCGCGGGCACGCGATCCGCCTGGGCCGCCGCGCAGGCGGCGCGGGTGCCGCTCATCATCGTCATCACCCAGGAGGACAAGGCCCGCGCCGACTTCCGCCGGGTGCTCGACGAGCTGCGCGAGGCGTTCGGCGATCGCCTCGTGGCGCTCGAGCTGCCGCTCGGCGAGGAGCACGACTTCACGGCGCTCGCGGATGTGCTCAGCGAGCGGGCCCTCGTCTACGACGAGGCGGGGCGCCATCACGACGAATCGCTACCTCCGGCGGTCGAGGCCGAGGAGCATCGCCTGCACGTCGAGGTGACCGAGGAGATCGTGTCGCACGACGACGAGCAGCTCGAGGCGTACCTCGATGGGCGCGAGCCCGCGGCATCCGACCTCGAGCGCACCCTCGCCCGTGAAGTGGCGACCGGTGCGGCGATCCCGGTGGTCGTGTGCTCCGCGGTGACCGGCACCGGCGTCGATCGGGTCGCCGATCTGGTGTGCGCGCTGGCGCCGTCGGCGCTCGAGCACGACAGCCGCATCGTGATGGGCGGCACGGAGGTCGCCGTCGCCCCGAACCCCGACGGCGAGACCCTGCTGCACGTCTTCCGCACCGTGGCCGACCCGTTCGTCGGGCAGGTGTCGACGTTCAAGGTGCTGTCCGGCGTCGTGCACCCGAGCGACCGGCTGACCAACGCCACGACCGGCGCAGACGAGCGACTGCACGGGCTCTTCCGGCTGCGGGGAGCCGAGCACCTGCCCGCCGACGTGCTGCGCGCCGGTGACGTCGGAGCGGTCGCCAAGCTCACGGGGTCGCCGTCGGGAACGCTGCTGTGGACTCGGTCCAACGGCACCGCGCAGCCGGCTGCGCTGCCGCGGCGCGACCCGGTGTACGCGGTGAGCCTCGAGCCGATGACCCAGTCCGACGACGAGAAGCTCATGGCCTCGCTCGGCCGCATCGTCGCCGAGGATCCCACGCTCGTGATCGACCGCACGGGCGGCGCGGCGATCCTCCGCGGGCTCGGCGACACGCACGTCGCCGTCGCGATCGAGCGGCTCGCCCGCGTGTTCGGGGTGCACGTCACGACCTCGCCGTCGCCGATCGCCTACCGGGAGACGATCGCGGGCCGGGCCGAGGTCGAGGGGCGGCTGAAGAAGCAGTCGGGCGGCCACGGCCAGTTCGCCGTGGTGCAGCTGCGGGTCACGCCGCTGCCGCTCGGCGGCGGGTTCGAGTACGTCGACTCCGTCGTCGGCGGCGCCGTGCCGCGTTCGTACATCCCGGCCGTCGAGAAGGGCGCGCGCGATGCCCTCGCGGCGGGCGGGCCGCAGGGGCATCCGGTGGTCGACGTGCGGGTCGAGCTGGTCGACGGCAAGTCTCACTCGGTCGACTCGTCGGACATGGCCTTCCGCACGGCCGCGTCGATCGGCGTGAAGGCGGCGCTCGCCGAGGCGGGCACGGTGCTGCTCGAGCCGGTCTCGCTCGTGACCGTGACGGTGCCGAGCGAGCTGCAGGGCACGGTGCTGACCGACCTGTCGGGCCGACGCGGGCGGGTCACGACGACCGAGGTGGTCGGTGACGGCCGGGCGCGCATCGTGGCGAACGTGCCGGAGGCCGAACTCGGCCGCTACGTGCTCGACCTGCGCTCGATCACGGCGGGCCACGCCGAGCTCACGATGAGCCCCGACCACTACGCGAGGGTGCCGGGCGGCGCGAAGTCGTGACGGGCGCCTCGATCAGTCGAGTGCGCTGAGGATCTCGCGCCGGGAGAAGCTCGCCGTCGGAAGGGCGCTCGTCCGCTGCGCGAGCACGCGGCCGCTGCCGTCGACGACGAAGGTGCCGCTGTGCTGCAGGGAGAGGAATCGGCCGAGTCCGACGTCGCGGTGATGCTCACCCGACGCGAACACGTCGAGTGTCGTGCGCCGGGCGACCTCTGCGGCCTCCGCCGCGCTGCCCGGGGTGATGACGATTCCACGTGCGCCGCGCAGCAGGCCGGCATCCGACATCCGCTGCAGCTCGCGCACGTGCGCGCGGCAGACCGGGCACGTGCTCGACCGCATGAAGAACACGACCGCGCCGCGAGCGCCGAGGTCGTCCATCACGCGAGAGGCGGCGCCCGCCGCATCGACCACCGGAATGTTCGGAAGCGCGTCGCCGAGCGCGGGAACCGCGATCGTGTCTGACATCGATGACCTCGAATCTGGGAGGATCGCCGGTAGGAAACCGGGTTGCGTTAATAGTCAACCGGGTTGCCTATCTTGTCAAGGAGGTTGCCTATGTACGGTGACGCGTTGCGCGAGTTCGACGAGGCCAGCCGCCTCGATCTCACCCACACGATCGGCGCGGTCTCGCGAACGCTGACGGCTGCGATCTTCGAGCGACTGGCCGAGCGGGGCTTCGGCGACGTGCACCAGGCTCATGTCGCCGTCTTCTCCGCGCTCGATCCCGAGGGGACCCGGGTCTCGACGCTCGCCGCCCGAGCCGGCATCAGCCGCCAGGCCATGAGCGCCCTCGTGCGCACCGTCGCCGCGGCCGGCTACGTCACGACGGAGTCCGACCCGACCGACCAGCGCGCCACGATCGTGCGACTGGATCGCCGCGGAGCCGAGTTCTGTCGGGCAGCCGTCGTGGCATCGGCCGAGGCGAACGCCCGGATCGAACAGTCGCTCGGCCCGGCCGAGACCGCCCGGCTCCGGGACATCCTGCTCATTCTCGGCGAATAGGCGCGGCCGGTCCTCGCCGAGGCGCCCCGGTCAGTACCCGCCAGCCACGACGTGCTGCGCGGCCGTCGCGAGCGCATCGGCGACCTCGTCGACGTCATCGCGCACCATGCCGACGGTGACCCGCACGAAGTCGCCGCCGGGGCGTGAGCGCCCGTTGCCCGCACCCGCCGCACCGTTGCCCGACGCCGCGAGGAACGGCGTGCCCGCCGCCACTCGCATGCCCGACGCCGCGAGCTGCACGAGCGCCGAGCGCTCGCTGAGCACCGGCATCCACAGGTTCACGCCGTCGGCCGCCGCGACCGGCACGCCGCGCTCCCGGAGGGCGTCGCCGAGCGCGCGCTGCCGCGTGAAGTACTGCCGCCGCGCCTCGGCGACGTCGTCGAGCGAGGTGCCGTCGGTGAGCAGGTCGAGCAGGATCGTCTGCAGCATCCGCGAGGTCCAGCCGGGGCCGAGCATGCGCCGGGCGGCGATGCGGTCGACGAGGTCGCGGGGGCCGCCGACGGCGGCGATGCGGAGGTCGGGGCCGTGCGACTTCGAGAAGCTGCGCACGTGCACGACCTGCTCGGGGAGCCACGTGCCGAGCGTCACGTCGCCGGCGGTCGAGATCATGCCCGAGTGGTCGTCTTCGATGACGACGACGTCGCCGGCGCGTTCGGCCGAGCGGATGACCCGCGCCAGCGCCTCGGCCCGGCCGAGCGTCATCGACGCTCCGGTGGGGTTCTGCGCCCGTGGCTGCAGCAGCACCGCGACGGGCTGTTGATGCAGCGCCCGGGCGAGCCCCTCGGGTGTCATGCCTGCCTCATCGACCGCGACCGGCACGGCTTCGGCGCCGAGCAGGTCGAGGAGGTCGAGGAACGGCGGGAACCCGGGGCTCTCGACGACGACCCGGTCGCCGTAGCGGACGACCTCGTCGAGGGTGCGCGAGATCGCGTCGAGGGCGCCGTCGACGACCATGATCGTCTCGACGTCCGACGGCCAGGAGTCGGCGAGCACCGCGGCGAGCCCCGGGATCACGGGCTCGGCCTGGTAGCTGCCTGTCTCGGCGCGCGCCGAGACCCGGGAGAGCGCCGGGCCGAGGGCCGGTAGCAGGAGCGGGTCGGGCGTGCCGCGCGAGAGGTCGAGGCGCACGGGGTCGTTCGGGGCGGCCATGCCGCGCATGCGGGGGGCCAGCCAGCCCTGCGAGAGCGGCCGCACGAAGCTGCCGGCACGCCCGCGCGACTCGATGAGCCCGGTGCGCGAGAGCGCCTGCCAGGCCTGGCTCACGGTCGCCGGGCTGACGCCGAGCTCGCTCGCGAGCTCCCGCACGGTCGGCAGCCGAGTGCCGGCGGCCAGCTCGCCCGAGTTCACGAGCCGCGCGATCACCCCGGCGATGCCGCGCGGGGTCGTCTCGCCGAACTCCGCGAGCGCGATGAGCTCCGCGCCCTCCAGTCGAACCGCCGTCATTCGTGATCCATTCACATGAATACCTGACACGACCATTGCCTCCTCACGACGTGAGGGACAAGATAAGTAACCACAACGTCACAGTGTGAAACACAAGAGAAATGTTCACGCCGAACAATAACAGAACGGGTCGCGCACCCGTTCGGGAGCTCCGGACGAAGCGGTCCGCGAGCACAGCCTCGGCGTCACAGCACCACCCGGTGAGCACCTCCGTTCCACGCCCATCGAGTGCACGGCAATGACGCCGACCGACTCAGGAGGCAACATGACGATCGTCCGAGCGGCCATCACGCAGACGACCTGGACCGGCGACAAGGAGTCCATGCTCGACAAGCACGAGCAGTTCGCCCGCGATGCGAAGGCGCAGGGCGCCCAGGTCATCTGCTTCCAGGAGCTCTTCTACGGCCCGTACTTCGGCATCACCGAAGACGTGAAGTACTACGACTACGCCGAGCCGGCCGATGGCCCGATCGTGCAGCGCTTCGCCCAGCTCGCGAAGGAGCTCGGCATGGTCATGGTGCTGCCGATCTACGAGGAGGAGCAGCCGGGGGTCTACTACAACACCGCCGTCGTCGTCGACGCCGACGGCACGATCCTCGGCTCGTACCGCAAGCACCACATCCCGAACCTCGACAAGTTCTGGGAGAAGTTCTACTTCCGCCCCGGCAACCTCGGCTACCCCGTGTTCGACACGGCCGTCGGCCCGATCGGCGTGTACATCTGCTACGACCGGCACTTCCCCGAGGGTTGGCGCGAGCTCGGCCTGAACGGCGCGCAGATCGTCTTCAACCCCAACGCGACGAAGCCCGGTCTCTCGAACCGCCTCTGGGAGATCGAGCAGCCGGCCGCCGCCGCCGCGAACGGCTACTTCGTGGCCGCGGCCAACCGCGTCGGCCTGGAAGACAACGAGTACGGCGACCTCGCCGTGAACTTCTACGGCAAGAGCCAGTTCGTCGACCCGCAGGGCAACATCGTCGGCGAGTACGGCTCGGAGTCCGCCGAGGAGGTCGTCGTGCGAGACCTCGACCTCGACATGATCCGGAACGTGCGCAACGCCTGGCAGTTCTACCGCGACCGCCGCCCCGATTCCTACACCTCCATCCCCAAGCCGTAACCCGACGAGCCACGCGAAGGAGCGAACATGACCACCACCCTCATCACCGGCGGCACCGTCGTGAGTGCGACCGGTCGCGCCGCCGCCGATGTGCTCGTCGACGGCGAGACGATCCGCGCCGTGCTCGAGCCGGGCGCCGCAGTGCTGGGCACGGATGTCGCGGCATCCGTCGACCGGGTGATCGACGCGACCGGCAAGTACGTCATCCCCGGCGGCATCGACGCGCACACCCACATGCAGCTGCCGTTCGGCGGCACCGAGGCATCCGACACCTTCGAGACCGGAACCCGGGCGGCCGCGTGGGGCGGCACGACCTCGATCATCGACTTCGCGGTGCAGACCTACGGGCAGCGCATCGAGGACGGGCTCGCGGCGTGGCACGAGAAGGCGGCCGGCAACTGCGCGATCGACTACGGCTTCCACCAGATCGTCGGCGACGTGAACGAGGCGTCGCTCGCGACCCTGCGGCGGCTGCCCGACGAGGGCATCACGAGCTTCAAGATGTTCATGGCCTACCCGGGCGTCTTCTACTCCGACGACGCCCAGATCCTGAAGGCCATGCAGGTGTCGCGTGACACCGGCATGCTCACGATGATGCACGCCGAGAACGGCCCGGCGATCGACGTGCTCGCGGCCCAGCTCGTGGAGCAGGGCCGCACCGACCCGTTCTACCACGGCGTCGCCCGCGCCTGGGAGATGGAGGAGGAGGCCACGCATCGCGCGATCATGCTCGCGAAGCTCACGGGCGCCCCGCTCTACATCGTGCACGTGTCGGCGAAGCAGGCCGTCGAGCAGCTCGCCTGGGCGCGCGACAAGGGCCAGAACGTCTACGGCGAGACCTGCCCGCAGTACCTCTACCTGAGCCTCGAAGACCAGCTGGGCGCCAAGGGCGAGCAGTGGGGCTCGTTCGAGGGGGCGAAGTGGGTCTGCTCGACGCCGCTCCGCTCTCGTGAAGAGGGCCACCAGGACTCGATGTGGCAGGCGCTGCGCACGAACGACCTGCAGATGGTCTCGACCGACCACTGCCCGTTCTGCATGAAGGACCAGAAGGAGCTCGGCCTCGGCGACTTCCGCAAGATCCCGAACGGCATCGGGTCGATCGAGCACCGCATGGACCTCATGTACCAGGGCGTCGTCACCGGCGAGATCACCCTCGAGCGCTGGGTCGAGCTCACGTCCACGACGCCCGCCCGCATGTTCGGGCTGTACGGCACCAAGGGCGTCATCCAGCCGGGCGCCGACGCCGACATCGTCGTCTACGACCCGAACGGCCACACCTCGATCGGGCTCGAGAAGACGCACCACATGAACATGGACTACTCCGCGTGGGAGGGCTACGAGATCGACGGCCACGTCGACACGGTCCTCAGCCGCGGCAAGGTCATCGTCGACGGTGACCAGTACCTCGGTGCGAAGGGCGACGGCCGGTTCCTGAGGCGCGGCCTCAGCCAGTACCTGATCTGACGCAGTCCTCATCCGACGCCGGCGCCGCGCCGACGCAGAACCCGACACGAAGGAAGGGAGCACGGATGGAATTCGGAGCGGTCCTGCAGACCAACCCCCCGGCATCGCGCACCATCCAGCTCGCGAAGCTCGCCGAGAACCACGGGTTCACGCACGTGTGGACCTTCGACTCGCACCTGCTCTGGCAGGAGCCCTACGTCATCTACAGCCAGATCCTCGCCGAGACCCGCAAGGTCAAGGTGGGGCCGTTCGTCACCAACCCGGCGACGCGCGACTGGACGGTGACGGCGTCGATCTTCGCGACCCTCAACGAGATGTACGGCAACCGCACGGTCTGCGGCATCGGCCGCGGCGACTCGGCGGTGCGCGTCACCAACGGCAAGCCGACGACGATCGCCGAGCTCCGCGAAGCGATCCACGTGATCCGCGAGCTCGCCAACTCCCGCCCGGTCGAGTACCACGGCTCGCAGCTCCAGTTCCCGTGGAGCCACGGTTCGGAGCTCGAGGTGTGGGTCGCCGCGTACGGCCCGATGGCGCTGAAGCTCACGGGCGAGGTGGGCGACGGATTCATCCTGCAGCTCGCCGACGTCGACATCGCCGAGTGGATGATCAAGCATGTGCGCGACGCGGCGGAGGCCGCCGGTCGTGACCCGATGTCGATCAAGTTCTGCGTCGCCGCGCCCATGTACATCGGCGACGACTGGGAGCACATGCGCGATCAGTGCCGCTGGTTCGGCGGCATGGTCGGCAACCACGTCGCCGACATCGTCGCGAAGTACGGCGCGCACGGGGCGGTGCCCGATGCGCTCACCGACTACATCAAGGCCCGCGAGGGCTACGACTACAACGAGCACGGCCGCACGGGCAACGTGCACACGAGCTTCGTGCCCGACGAGATCGTCGACCGGTTCTGCGTGCTCGGCACCGCCGACCAGCACATCGAGAAGCTCGAGCGGCTGAAGGCGCTCGGCGTCGACCAGTTCGCCGGCTACCTCCAGCACGACAACAAGGAGGAGACGCTGCGGGTCTACGGCGAGACCGTGATCCCGGCGCTCTCCGAGCACCTCACGGCGAAGGCATGATCGAGACCGGCGTGCGCGAGACGAGGGCGACGGATGCCGCGGCGCCGCCGTCGGGTCCGCGAGCGCCGCGTCGCCCGGGGCGGGCGGGCCGCGAGCTCGGCCGCTGGGCATGGGGCCTCGCCGGCATCCTCGTCATCGCGCTCGTCTGGGAGGGCTACAAGCTGCTGGGGCCGGCCGACGGCGTGGTGCTCGGCGGCCTCCGGGTGCTGCCGCGCACGACCGACCTCGCGATGCCCCACGTCTGGGACATGGGCGCGCGCCTCGCCGCGCCGGTGACCCGGGCCGACGACGCGCTGCCGCTCTGGAGCGTCGTCGCGCTCGCCGCGCTCACGACGCTCGGCATCGCCGCGGCCGGATGGCTCGTGGGCGTCGTCGTCGGCATCGGCCTCGCACTCGTGATGCAGCGCTGGCGCATCGCCGAGTGGGGGCTGCTGCCGTGGATCGTGCTCAGCCAGACCGTGCCGCTCATCGCCTTCGCGCCCGTCGTGAAGAGCTGGGGCTCGCGCGTCGAGATCGGCTCGTTCGAGTGGCAGGACTGGATGTCGGTCGCCCTCATCGCGAGCTACCTCGCCTTCTTCCCGATCGCGATCGGTGCGCTGAAGGGCCTGCAGTCTCCCGACCGCATCCACACCGAGCTCATGCAGACCTACGCCGCCGGCTACTGGCAGACGCTCGTGAAGCTCCGCTTCCCGGCATCCGTGCCCTACCTGCTGCCCGCGCTCCGGCTCGGTGCCGCGAACGCGGTGATCGGCGCCGTCGTGGCCGAGGTGTCGACGGGCCTGCAGGGCGGCATCGGCCGCATCCTGATCCAGTTCGCGGGGCAGGCGTCGGGCGACCCGGCGAAGGCGTGGGGGCCGATCTTCGGCTCGATCGTGCTCGGGCTCGTGGCCGCGGGGTCGGTCGCGCTCCTCGGCGTGATCCTCAGGAACTACCGACGAACGGAGGAGGCGGCATGACGGACGCGACGCCCGCAGGGGTGCAGGTCGGCGCAGTCGAGATCAGCGGGGTCGACAAGGTCTTCGAGACCCGATCCGGCCAGGTGCAGGCGCTCGACGCGGTCGATCTCACGGTCGCGCCCGGCGAGTTCGTCTCGCTGATCGGCCCGAGCGGCTGCGGCAAGTCCACGCTCATGCGCCTCGTGGCCGATCTCGACCAGCCGAGTGCCGGCCGGGTCTCGGTCTTCGGCAAGACGGCGAAGCAGGCGCGGCTCGACCAGGAGTACGGCATCGCCTTCCAGCAGGCGGGCCTCCTGCCGTGGCGCACCGTCGCGGGCAACGTCGCGCTGCCGCTCGAACTGCACGGCGCGCCATCTTCTCGGCAGGATCGGAGCGGCGGTGCTCGCAGCGTTCGAGTCGCCGAACTGCTCGACATGGTCGGCCTCTCCGACTTCGCCGACCGCTACCCCGACCAGCTCTCGGGCGGCATGCAGCAGCGCGTGGCGATCGCCCGCGCGCTCGCCGAGCAGCCGCGGCTGCTGCTCATGGACGAGCCGTTCGGCGCGCTCGACGAGATGACGCGCGAGAAGATGCAGACCGAACTCGTGCGCATCTCGGCCGAGACCGGCGCGGCCGTCGTCTTCGTGACGCACTCCATCCCCGAGGCGGTGTTCCTCTCCGATCGGGTCGTCGTGATGTCGCCGCGCCCCGGCCGCATCCAGGAGATCGTGCCGATGCGCCTCGGCGCCGACGCGCAACGGGCCGCCCGCACCGAGGAGCTCCGCGAGGAGCGCGGCTTCTTCGACATGGTCACCGCGGTGCGCGAGGCGCTGCACGGCGGCTCGCCGGTCGCGGCGGGCGCGCGCGGAGTGGAGAACCGCTGATGTCGACCGTCGTCGCGCGCACGGGCATGAGCCCCCGAACCGAGACGACGCTGCGCATCGTCGCCCCGATCTCGGTCGGCCTCATCGTGCTGGGCGTGTGGCAGTTCCTCGTGAGCGTCGTCGGCGTCAGCGACTACCTTCTGCCGAGCCCCGCGTCGATCGTCGAGGAGCTCATCGCCTACTGGCCGTCGGTCGTGCAGGCGACGCTGCTCACGGGCACCAACGCCCTGCTCGGCCTCATCGTCGGCTCGATCTTCGGCATCGCGGTCGCCGCGCTCGCCGCGAGATGGCGGCCGATCGACCGCATGAGCGCGCCCGTCGTCGCCTCGCTCGCCGTCATCCCGATCGTCGCCCTCGCCCCGGTGCTGAACTCGATGTTCGGCGCCGACAGCCAGTTCGGGCGCCAGGCGATCGCCGCACTCGCCTCGTTCGTGCCGGTCTTCATCAACACCCTGCGCGGGTTCCGGCAGACGACGCCCGTGCATCGCGACCTGATGAAGGCGTACGCCGCGAGCTCCGGCCAGGTGCTGCGCACGCTCACCCTGCCGACCGCGCGGCCGTTCATCCTCACCGGCATCCGCATCGCCTCGTCGCTCGCCGTGATCTCCGCGCTCGTGGCCGAGTACTTCGGCGGGCCGCGCGGCGGCCTCGGCGGGCTCATCTCGACGTCGGCCGCATCGAGCGCCTACGCCCGGGCCTGGGCGTACGTCGTGGCATCCATCGCCCTCGGCCTCCTCTTCTACCTCGCGACGCTCGGCCTCGAACGGCTGCTGCAGCGTCGCGGACCGCGGGAGCAGCGCAGCCCCTGACGCCAGGCCTCGGCCGTCGCCATCGGCGACCCGACGGAACGCACCAACCCACACCATCGCACCGCAAACGAAAGGACCGACATGAACCACAGCAGACGTCGCTTCGCGACGATCGGCGGCGCGCTCGCCGTCTCGGCGGCGCTCGTCCTCACCGCATGCTCGGGATCCGGCGACGGGTCCGACGGCGCATCCGACAACGCGTCGGGCTCCGGCGACCTCACCTCGGTGAAGCTCCAGCTCCAGTGGCTGCCGCAGGGCCAGTTCGCCGGCTACTTCGCGGCCGTCGACCAGGGCTACTTCGAAGAGGAGGGGCTGGATGTCGAGATCATCCCCTCGGGCGGCGACATCGTGCCGCAGGACGCGCTCGCCAATGGCGACGTCGACTACGCGATCGCCTGGGTGCCGAAGGTGCTCGGCTCGATCGAGCAGGGCGCGAACCTCACCAACATCGCCCAGATCTTCCAGAAGTCGGGCACCCTGCAGGTGTCGTGGGCCGACTCGGGCATCGACTCCGTCGCCGACTTCGAAGGCAAGAAGATCGGCTCGTGGGGCTTCGGCAACGAGTGGGAGATCTTCGCGGCGATGGCCGCGGAGGGCCTCGACTCCTCGACCGTGCAGATCATCACGCAGGACTTCAACATGAACGCCTTCCTGCAGGGCGACATCGACGCGGCCCAGGCGATGACCTACAACGAGTACGCGCAGCTGCTCGAGACGCCGAACCCCGACACGGGCGAGCTCTACCAGCCCGAGGATTTCAACGTCATCTCGTACCAGGACACGGTCGGCGCCATGCTGCAGGACGCGATCTGGGCCGACACCGAGCGCCTCGAGAGCGATGAGGCCTACCAGGACACGACGGTCGCGTTCCTGAAGGCCGTCATCAAGGGCTGGATCTACGCCGCGGAGAACCCCGAGGAGGCGTCGGAGATCACGATCGCCGAGGGCTCCGGCTGGGGTCCGAGCCACGAGCTCTGGATGGTCAACGAGACGAACAAGCTCATCTGGCCGGCGCCCGACGGCATCGGCATGATCGACGAGTCCGCGTGGGACGCGACCGTGAAGGGCGCGCTCAGCGCCGTCAACGAGTCGGGCGCGAGCCCCATCACCGAGGAGCCGCCGGCGTCGGCCTGGTCGAACGAGTGGATAACGAAGGCGCTCGACGAGCTGAAGGCCGACGGCGTCGACGTCACCGGCGAGGGCTTCGAACCGATCGAGGTCGAACTCACCGAGGGCGGCAACTAGCGAGCGGTTGCCGCGCGGC